>JAQWOT010000284.1 GCA_029245725.1 SAR324 cluster bacterium
ACGGAGAGTGTAGCGTCTGGTAGTCATTGTTCTCCTTAGGGGAAAAGGAAAAAAAGGGCTTTTCCCCTAAGGAGAACAATGTGCCTCAAACGATCAAATGTCTATTTGATGATAGGCCCTAGTCGAACAAAGATCAGCTTACACTTTTGTAAGTAATGAACGCCTTCACTCCCTCCTGAGTCACAAAATGCTTTACCGACTACAATTGTCTGCCCTGTCACTTCTGTTACTGATGTCCTTGAGTGCTTGTATTGATTCTCATGGACTAGCCAAGAATCGGCCCGTCCATTACACAGAAGATGGTTTTCAAAATAATTATCTTCCACCTGAGAGAATGACCAATAGTTTTTCCAAGTTATGGCGCTGGCATCAAAGTCGGATCGAACAAGAACCCGTTCAATTTGAATTGATTAAGCCAGACATTGATTTTCTCAGAGAAAACCGAACGGTCCCAACAATGACATGGATAGGACACTCGACATTCCTCTGGCAATATCAAGGGATCAACTTGATTACGGACCCCCATTTGACTCAACGAGCATCGCCAGTAAATTTTTTGGGACCACAGAGACTTGTGGAACCAGGATTAGCTCTAACGGATCTTCCTGTCATTGATATCGTAATTATCTCACACAACCACTATGACCATTTAGACCGGAAAACTGTATCGGCTTTGGTAGAACAACAGCCGGCAAATCCACCTCTCTTTTTGGTGCCACTAGGTTTGAAAGATTGGTTTGCTGATATTGGTATCAACGAAAAAGTGATCGAACTTGATTGGTGGCAAAGCCATAGAGTTGGTGACTGGCAGTTGAACGCCGTACCTGTGCAGCACTGGAGTCGCAGAGGATTATTCGATACCAACAAGACACTTTGGGCCGGATGGGTAGTAGAGGCGCCTGAACAGAAGATGTTTTTCGTGGGTGACACGGGTTATTCTCAAGATTTTAAAGATATTGGTGAACGCTTTGGAAGCATGGATATCTCCTTAATTCCGATTGGGGCATATGCTCCGAGATGGTTTATGCAAGACATGCATGTCAATCCAGATGAAGCTGTTCAAATTCATCAGGACGTTCAAAGCAGATTTTCTGTTGGCATGCATTGGGGAATTTTCTTGAATCTTACCGACGAACCGTTACTGGAACCATCACAACGGCTGAAGGAAGTCTTGACTGAGAGGAAGTTGAGTCCAGATAGCTTTATCACACTGAAACACGGCCAAACCTTGAGACTCTGAACGATCGAAATCATGGGTAATCCGGAGGTTCTGCATCATGAGATTGGTGTCCTGGGAGCTGTTTTTCTTGGTCTAGGGTCAATTCTTGGGACAGGGGTTTTTGTCAGTATTGGATTAGTAATTGGCCAAGTTGGAGAATGGATTGAGCAGTGCTCAATTAGCAGCTGCATACCCTTTCAGTGGAGGGACCTATGAATATTCTTACAGAACTCTGCACCCGTTATTTGGTATATGTGCGGGATGGTTATTTCTAATCGCAAAAAGTGCCTCCGCTGCTACTGCTGCATTGGGGGTTTTGAGCTTTTCAGCTGCTGCACTCAATCTGGAGCTTACTGAATTTGCTTTGCGACTCGGAAATGCTGCTCTTTCTTTGTTGATCACCTGCTTAGTATTACTTGGCCTCAGAAGATCGAATCAGTTCAATATCGCTATCGTTCTGATAACAATATTATCATTGGTTTCTTTTGTTCTATTTGGTTCTTTTGTGGAGACGACTACTGATTCTAACTTGAGAGACAATCAATTATCTCCAGAAGGGCTGCTGAAAGCCACAGCATTATTGTTCGTTGCATATACAGGCTACGGTAGAATAGCTACTTTGGGGGAAGAAGTAAGAGAGCCTCGAAGAACAATTCCATTGGCCATTTGTGCAACTTTGGTAGTTTCCTGGCTACTTTGCACCTCTGTGGGTTGGGTCCTGACAAAGTATCAGCAATTGGCAGACTTAGGACTCGGAGTTGGTTTAAATCAACCCCTTCGCTTAGAAGTAATGGTTCAGACGTTTGAGCAGACTTGGTTAGAGAAACTTGTTCAGGTGGGTGCCATCACTGCGATGCTTGGCGTTTTACTGAATCTAGTTCTTGGACTTTCAAGAGTCTACCTGGCTCTTGGGTGAAGAAATGATCTGCCAAAAGCTGTTGCTAAATTAGATACTCAAAGTAACCCTAGACTAGCTGTTCTCTTCACAAGTGTTGTTGTGGCTGCGCTATGTTTGATGGGTGATGTTCGCATGACATGGCCGTTAAGTGCAGTGACTGTCCTCCCCTACTACAGAATCACAAATCTAGCAGCACTTCGGCTCAACGAGCAGGATCAAATCTTTCCAAAGTGGGTATCACTCATTGGTCTCTTTTCATGCGGATTTCTAAGTATTTTTGTAGAACAAGAGAGTTGGATTACAGTTGGAGTTCTTGTTGTTCCAGCTGTTTTATTCTCAGTTGTTATTTACTCCCGAAGTCATCAATCCAATTAAAATTGAATGTTTCGCAATGAGTAAGATTCCAGCGCGATTTATCACTCTGGAGGGAATCGACGGTTGTGGGAAAAGTACCCAGGCCAGATTGCTTAGTGACTTTTTGCGTGCAAGGGGTATCAACACAGAACTGACCCGAGAACCGGGAGGAACAAGAATTGGAAAAGCAATTCGGCAGGTGTTACAGAATCCTGAAAATCAAGAGATGATTCCTGAAACCGAGCTCCTATTGTACTTGGCAGACCGACTTCAGCATCTTCAGGAAAAGGTGGTTCCTGCACTTGCTGAAGGAACGTGGGTGATAAGTGATCGTTTCCATGATTCTACCGTCGCTTATCAGGGTGGTGGGCGTAATTTAGATTTGGCCTTTCTTAACTCCATAGTCCGGGAGAAGATTCAACCTTTTCAACCTGACAAAACGTTCGTTTTATTGTTATCTCCAGAAATGGCTCTTGAACGCTTGCGGCAACGAGAGGCTAATGGGGGTGTGGGCCTCTCAAGGCTAGATTTGGAATCAGTAAAGTTTTTCCAAAGAGTAGATCTTTCTTTCAGAGAATTGTTGAGGTGTGAACCAAAACGGTGTGTGCCCATCGATGCCTCCCAATCAATAGAAAAAATTCAACATCAAATTCAACTTCCTGCAGATTGGCTTCTTTGAAGAAATGATTCAGAAACGCATACTCAAATTTGATGATTTCTTGATAGGTGGGACCTTCGAACAGTTAAATATAGATGATCCGGAAGAAGCCCAAATCTGGGCTGATCACGATTTGGCAATTCTTGTCGAAAACCGATGTGGAATTATTGAAGATCCCAATGGGTGGAGTGATCAGCAGAGACGATATTGGCGCAACCGATGTTTGCTACAGACAGAATCCTTCTTAGGACCTGAGGCTTGGGGAAGGTACCAACACTTTTGGATCAAAGCATCTGATGATCGAGCGGGGATAATAGCTCTAGGCCATCCAACCATTGGTAAGAATCGACTTTTTGTGGGAAGCTTATACCTATTGCCGGCATTTCGAGGTCTTGGCCTTGGAAAGAAAGTTCTAGCTTTGGTAGAAGAAACCGTGTTCGAAAATCATTTACAGGGTATTGAGCTAGAAACCGATTGGTGTTGGCGAAATGCTGTTCAATTTTACCTAGAAAATAATTTTTGGTTGAATAAGTGGCAGGGGAACCTAACCCTCATCAAGGATCAAGGGCTGCCAAACTATCGGTTCTCAATGAAAAATAACTGGGCATTTTTTGAATTGGGTTCACCATTCAATACCGTTGTTTTTCAGGCTGAACGCAGAAAATCTTATACAGATTACACTGAAAGACCTCCATGCAAAACTGACTGGAACTCCCTACGGCAGATTTCACTCAACACCTTTGGGCTCTTCTTGGTCATGTCTGGTTGGCCTTTGAAACGGAGCTTTCTGAGTAGGTTTGTTCCGAAAAGCTCAAATAAGAGATTGGCACCAGACGACCTAATGAATTACATTGAAGATCGAAATAAGCGCCAACCCTGTATCTATTGAGAAATCATAAACTCAATTCGGCAGTCAGAGCATCTGCAACCAGCAATCCTTTTTTTGTAAGCATGATTCGATCGCCAATCCAATTTAACAATCCCTCTTTTTGCCAAGCTCTCAATACATCAAAATGATTGTCCATCCAATTTTTGGGAGCAAAATTCCCTACCCATTTCTTTAACGATAGTCCATTTGTCTGTCTCAGCTGGAGCATCAGGAATTCGTTCGCTTTTTCAGTGTCAGTAAGAGTTTCTGAGAAAGCTGTGGGCAAGCAATTTTCTTTCAACAATTGTAAATATCGGTGAAGAGACCTTAGATTCCCCCACCTGCTTTTTCCATCATAAGAGTGAGCACCAACTCCCACTCCTAGATATCCTGAATCATTCCAAACCATTTCGTTCATTCGGCCCTGATAGTTTGGTTTGGCAAAATTGGAAACCTCGTAATGCTCCCACCCATTATTTTCCAGATAATCCGTACCCCACAAATACATATCAGTCGTAATTTCTTGAGCGTCCATCCAAGACTTTCGAATTTTCTCGCTTTTGCTATAAGGGGTTTGTTCGGCCAGTTCAAGTGCATAGAATGACAAGTGTGTGGGGCCCCATTCGAGTGCTTTTTTTACATCAAATTGAAATTGTTCCAGGGTTTGATTAGGGAGGCCAAACATCAAATCAATATTGAAGTTTTTCCAACCAACATCTCTGAGCGCATTCAAGTTCTGACGAAGGTGTTCTACGGTGTGATTACGCCCCAAGCTTTTGAGAAATTCTTGTTGAAAGCTTTGCACACCTATGCTCAAACGATTTACACCTGAATTAAGCAGTGTCCCCAAATAATCGGATTTAACATCCTCTGGGTTGCATTCGAGTGATATCTGACAGTCTCTTGAGAGTGTCCAGGACTGGCGGATGCCTTGCATCAGGAAAATAATTTCAGTTGATGAAAGAACAGATGGAGTGCCCCCACCAATATATAGTGATTCCAGGTCGTTAATTGTGATATCTTGGACTCGACGTCTAGTTTCAAGTAGAACGGCTGTCAAGTATTCCCTATGAACACTTGGTCGATTTTTCCGAACTGTGAAGGAACAGAAGGGGCAAATCCGATGGCAAAATGGGATGTGAACGTATAGAGCACTAATTGCAGGATTTGACATGACAATGCAGGACGACATTCAGCAATTTGGTAAAGAACTTATTCAATGGCAGGGGCCTCGAGTTTTAGGTTTTGAGCAAACTCTTGATCTATTGCATTCTGAGCACCGACAGATCCGCATGTGGGCTGTTTATCAACTGATTGAGTGTTGGCAGGAGCGTGCGTCCGAGTTTGTCCATTTGTTATTGGAATCAGATATTGCGGAGAGTCGGGAAGCAGCAATTTGTCTTGTCGGACAATATCAACTTAAGCAGTTTGCTTTTCCAATTTTTGGCTTATTTAATCGTTCTAAGGGTTCGCTGAAACATTCCAGTGCTGTTGCCCTTATAGAATTAAAATATACAGCATTCAAACCCGCCCTGTCGCAATGGTTCCGTCATTTATGGGAATCTGAGGAACTTCAGTTGGCCGATCTTCAGTGCGCTATCAAGTGCCTTGTGCAAAGCCTAAATTCCGAAATTTGGGATGAGCTAGAGGCTGCACTTTGGGAACAGCGTGAAAATCACATGAAGGCGCTATGCTTGTTTGGTTATCTTTGCCAAAGCGTTCAAAGTTCTGACCAGATTGAACGCTTGATGCGTCATTATCGATTTTTCCGAGTGCATTTCACTGATCCTCAATTCTTTCAGCATTTGGCCAGCATTTTTGATTGTGCTGAACTGATCCAATGGTTCCAAGCTCAATTGCAATTCGGTAAGTCTCTCCAAGAACTCTACCCGGGGTGCCTCTATGGTTTGTCGATGCAAATAGACGTTGAATTATCTGAGTTACTGGCTCGCTTGGATCTGCTTCGACGTCAGCAAGAGATTACCCCGCTATTACAAGCATTGGAAGATCTAATGTGCATTTCATTGGATCATCCTGAATTGACCTCCGAATGGCCTTGTCTTCAGGAATTCAAGGAACTCGTCGCGACTGACTGGGATTCGACAATCCTGAAGATTCAGGACCAAGAATTCTTGCTTCTTCTCAGCTTGCCTGTTTCTGCTTGGCTTAGTTTATGTGAAACAGAATTTTTGGAGAAATCAAGAGATCACATGGCATCCAGCTTACGCCTATATCAGTCTCCTTTACTTCGCGAAACCTGGATGAGGATGTTTCTCAGAGATTTGTTATTGCAACCAAATGAACTTCGACAGTTTGCTGCAGATGCCTCGATGAGTCCCGTTCCTGGAGATCCACGACAAGCCCTGTTACGGTTGGTTGGCTCTGGTGCAATCGAGCGCTTCTATCCATTTCCACTGGTTCTTCCGAGGCCTTGGCAGTATCGGCTTACAGAATTGATGGAACAACTGACAGCAATTTATGAAAAATGGTTTCCTGACTTGGTTCAATCTCGCCAGCATGAGCACTTGGATTATGCACTGGAACTCTTTATTCGCTACCCAACATCACATCTCATAGATCAGGTAGTAGAGCATTTCCCACTTTTAATCCATCATCACTTTGATCAATTGCTCAATTTGATTGAAAAGGTCCCTGATGAACGATTTTTGGAAAAGTTGCTAAGTTACTATCGAAGGGGAGAAAATTCCGTCCGACAGTTGCTGTGTTTACTGTGCCTTCTGCATGGCAAAGAGAACCTGATGCCTTCTGATGAAGAAGTTGTATTCCGCCAAGAAGTTGTTCCGCATGTTCGGATTTTCTGCCAGAAGTGCCAATCTGCATATCATTACCCCATTCAAAAACTATATATTGATGCTGAATTGGTAGAGCAGAGACACCTTTTGCAAGATCAGGATCTTTGGATGCCCGAAAAATTGAACTGCAAAAATTGTAATGGGAAACTCAAGTTCAGAACGGATGCTCGCTTTCGAGCTACTTTGTTTTCGGAAGTGCTAACAGCAAGGATGCTAAAGTTGACAGATGAAGAAGCTGAACGAATGCAGGCTTTCCAGCTGTTGGACTTTCCACGCCTCAACAACAGGAAGTGCAATCCTCAAACGTTTCTAAATCATTTGGACCGATTGTTAGAGCAATCTCAGATCACCTCAGTTGAAAAAGCACGATTACTTCTAGAAGCAGGTAAGTTGTATCTGAGTCTCGAATGGTTACTGAAAGCAAAAGAGGCCTTACGAAGAAGCTTGGACTTGCAGGGAGACCAGCCGAGGACCTTGTATCACCTAGGGGAACTTGCCTACAGAGAGCACAATCTTTTCGATGCTCGTTTATATTTTTCTCAACTCTTGCAGGTGTGTACTCCGGAGGATTTCTTGCTTGAAGATGACAATCTTTATCAACTCGCTTCTCACTATCTGGAAATTCTAGATCGACGTGAATATAAGCGTGGGAGTTTCAAACTTGTCGTTAATTTGCAGGAAACTTGACAAGGCGAGTCGCTTTACGTAATTCAAATCGCTTGCATTTTAATTTACTACCACCTTACTAGTAACTGATTTGAACTTTTTAAAACTGCCTTAACAGCCCAACTAAAATTAGAAACAAAATGCGAGAACTCCTCTTCAC
>JAQWOT010000285.1 GCA_029245725.1 SAR324 cluster bacterium
TGCCTTGGGCCTTTTCCAATAATAATTTAAATCAAATTAATGAGTTGAGATTAGGTGAATCAATTTTACTTGGAAGAGATCCAATCTCTGGCAATCCAATACAAGGGCTCTATACTGATGCATTTACACTCATATCAGAAGTAATTGAAAGTAAAAGGAAGCCAGAACTTATAAAAACACCATCAGCTAAAATTATTTCAAATTATTTAAAGAAAAATGATCAAGTAATTCTTGCAATTGGGAACCAGGACACTGATGCTAATTCACTGGTTTTTCCCAATGGCTTTACTTTCGTAGGAGCCACTAGTGATCATTTAGTTTTAAATACTTCTAATTTAAAACTAAATATTGGAGCTGAATGCCGGATGAAAATGGATTATAATTCATTGATGAAAGTAATGAATTCTCCAACTGTGGAAAAGAAATATCTATAAAATACTTTTGAGTGGTTTAAACATAAAAATAATTGATTATCTTTGAATTTTAAATCAGTGAGAAAACTTTTATTTAGGTCTCTATTGAAGTAAATATTTGGATATCTTTATTCTATTTTAAATTCTTCCTTTCTATTTGTGCATGGAATCTTATCTTTTTGAGCTTGTTATTGTCTAAAAGTAAACTATTTTAGGGCACCACCTGAGCTATTGATTTAAATTGTGTTAACACATCCACCCCGTTCAAATCACACGAATCGTCTCATTAGTATCCAGCTTGTAGTCAGCCACCGCATTTGTTAAATGGATTGTATCATTTAGTTGGTAGTAGGTACGCTCAATTTGGGTAATGCTGGTACCACACTTGTCGGCAATTGAGCGAAAGTCCAAACCGCTAAAAATTTCCAAAATCCTCTGTCAAAATAAAAAGTGCATATTTTTAATTTGTCAGTACAGTTGTTATTACCGATCTAAATAATAGTATTGGTGCTTTTGAGTGGTTTGAGGCTTGATGTCGCTCAATCGGTTTAAATTTCGAGCCAATTTGTGAGATGTTTTGTGAATATTTATGTAGGGAACTTGGCTTACAGTGTTTCTGATGAACAGCTACGATCAGCATTCAGCCGGTTTGGGCAAGTTAGTAAGGCATCAGTCATTATGGACAGAGTAACCAACCGCTCTAAGGGCTTTGCTTTTGTAGAGATGGATGATGCTACTGAGGGAAAGGCAGCGATTGATGCGCTAAATGGAAATGAAATCGATGGTAGAGCTTGGAAAGTGAACGAAGCCAAGCCCCGAGAAAAATCACGATGGTAAATTTGGTCATCAAGTGAATAAAGAGTAAATTCCTTTCTTGTGATTCCAAAGATGCTGCCAATAAACATAATTGGCAGCATCCATCTTTTTGCCCACCCTCTGTCCGATCAATCATTTCAAAAATCCCTGTCCTGTAAAGCTAACGCTGTATTGGTAAAATGGATGTGACTCCCCAATGAACGATCGGTAGGTCCCTATTCCTAGTTACACTTGTACCGCAGGTGCCTGTAGTCCCCTTAAATCTAAACTCACCTATCTCTGTGGTGGGTATAAAAATCTTTTCACAGAACTCAGTACGAAAGGAGTAGATGTGCGGGTACTAGCAGAGATGGCAGGACATACCAGCATTCAGACAACACAGCGTTATATTGACGTTAATGATGAGCAGATGCGCAGTGCTGCCGAATTGATTTGATAAATTAAATTTACTTTTATCCCTTTAGTGCAAAAAGATTTAGTTCCTTTTCTAATTTTTGAAACCCTTCTTCATCAAATTTCAGTAACTGTTTTTCATCCCAGCTTTCATCTGTTTTTAATACTATGCAGTCGGCTTCAATATAATTCGGAAGGTGCTTGATCTGCTGCCAGAGAGCTCTACTGGTTTTGATCGTCCTTCTTCCACAGACAAAGCTGAGGACCTTGCCAAAGATGGAGTCCACCGCTAGCCAGAGCCAACATTGGAACTTTTTTTAACGTGAGTTTGGGATAAGCCCTAGACGCAGACGAGTTGCTTGTGGGTGTTGAGAATTTCCTGTTCCTCTCGAGTCCATGAGAGTGCCGGACGTTTTTCCTGCCAAGTGTAGGCGACCAACCCAGCGATTAGGTGGACGAATGCGTTGATGGGACTTCGGTGTCTGGAGTGCTCAATCTGGCAGACGTTTTTGAGCTGGTCATTGACGGTTTCAATCAAGGTCCTCTTCTTGAGAAGGATTTTATCCATAA
>JAQWOT010000286.1 GCA_029245725.1 SAR324 cluster bacterium
ATGACTGAAGAAAAAGTTTGGGAACTCCTGGCAGAGTTGGTTGCTTCCCAGAAAAAAACAGATGAACAACTCGCCACCGATCTCCCATCTGGCCCACAGACCCCCTGCTTCGCAAGAGAGGAAGACCAATATTCTTCAACGAATGCAGCTGGTTTGCTTGTTGGATTGTAGTTTTTGCTCAATTGGGGCAACTTTTTCTGAGGCAGCTTTTGATCATCCCAATTCCTCTGGAGAATCCCGATGAGCCGCGCAGGAAGACATCGAATTCATCAAGCAGCATCTCAGCGAATGGCTTACTGAGGTCAGCCTGGGCAAGCCACCAGCTGTCTATGAGATTGAGTTGCGCGAACGCATGGTGCGAGTGGAAGAAGCGCTCAAACACCAGGGAGAACTGATTCAGCAGCTAATCCAGCAAATCGATAAGCGATTTGAGCAGGTGGATCTCCGGTTTGAGATGATCGAAAAACGTTTCGAGCAAATCGATAAGCGTTTCGAACAGGTCGATAAGTGATTTGAAGAATTTCAACGACAAATGGACAGGCGATTTGGGCAGGTGGATCTCCAGTTTGAGCAAATGGACCAACACTTCGTCGAGCTACAGCGCAGGATGGATCGCTTCATGTTCTGGTCCCTGGGCATGATCCTCACCGTTGGTGGAATTGTCATCGCTGTCCTCAAGTTCTATAGCGCTACCGCTACTACTCCTGATGATCTCATCCACTTTTTCCCAAGCATGAACGAAAAAACCGAACGTTTCTCTCTTTCTATTTGATGATCAGATCAACCCAATTCACTCTATGACTTCAGCCAAAACCGCATTGATCACGGGTATCACTGGACAGGATGGTGCCTACCTTGCCGAACTGCTGCTACAGAAGGGCTACATTGTCCACGGCATCAAGCGTCGCAGCTCCAGCTTCAACACTGGACGGATCAACCACCTCTACCAGGATCCGCACATTGATCACCGCAACTTCGTGCTGCACCACGGGGATTTGACTGATGCCACCAACCTGATCCGGATTGTGCAGGAAGTACAGCCCAACGAGCTCTATAACCTAGCCGCTCAGAGCCATGTCAAGGTCAGCTTTGAGACTCCAGAATATACCGCTAACTCTGATGCGCTGGGGACCCTACGGCTGCTGGAAGCGATTCGCATCCTCCAGCTGGAGAACAAGACCCGCTTCTACCAGGCGTCGACCTCTGAACTCTATGGCAAGGTGCAGGAGACTCCACAGACTGAGCTTACGCCCTTTTATCCTCGTTCCCCCTACGCGGCAGCCAAGCTCTATGCCTACTGGATCACGATCAATTATCGGGAAGCCTATGGACTACACGCCAGCAATGGCATCCTCTTCAATCATGAATCTCCCTTGCGTGGAGAGACCTTTGTCACACGCAAGATCACCCGAGCTGTCGCTGCGATCGTTCAAGGACGACAGGAGTGCCTCTACCTGGGGAATCTGGATGCCAAACGAGACTGGGGACACGCACGAGATTATGTTGAGGGGATGTGGCGGATCGTGCAGCAGGAGGAGCCTGATGACTATGTGTTGGCCACCGGGATCACCACCAGTGTACGCGACTTCACTACCCAAGCCTTTGCAGTGGCAGGGATTGAAATCCATTGGGAAGGAACTGGGGAAACAGAAATCGGCAACGATGCTCAAACTGGAGCAGTACGTGTGCAGATCGATCCACAGTACTATCGTCCCACCGAGGTCGACCTGCTGCTGGGGGATGCAACCAAGGCACGAGAAAAATTAGGCTGGCAACCCGTCTGTGATCTGCAGCAACTGGTGCAGGAAATGGTTGAAGAAGACCTGCGCGCTCCCTGAAATTTTTCTGTTTTTAGATTCTTTCAAAACCAGCTTTTTCAGTAACAAAGAAGCAAAACGGCAGCAGGAAAGCAAGAGAGGTGTGAGACAACGGTCTGCTTTGTGCTTGTAATCGATTCAACGAAATGAAACGGCTGCACAGGGAAGGGTAGCGAGGCGCCAGTAGGCCAGAGCAAGGAAGCTCTGCAAGTTTGTGCTGTCGAGAAAAAAGCCAATGCGCACCTGGGTCGTTCTGCTCCTACTGCTCTTTACCCTCAGCGCCTGTTCGCCCTCCAATTGGAGAATTTGCTCGCTGAAGTCCTACAAGCAGGCGTTACTGCTTAACCGCCTCAACTGTTACTGAACTTTTCTGTGATAGTCAGCCATCCCGAGCCCCTTCTGGTTGGCTGGGTCAAGAACGGGACGCTTTTTCCGATTCATTTTTCTCCTCCCGCGTAGTTGCTTCCTCCTCTTCAGTTTCTTCTTCCTGCCAGTGGCCACTGCCTGCCAGACCCGCAATATCCTGTCGCAAGTTGGTTTCCAGCACCAGCAACTCGTGAATGAACTGTCCGGAGGCACCAAGATCGACGGTTTGGTTGACATATTCCGAAGAGCGTTGAATGTCTTCCTGGTACTCGTTGCGTAGCAATTGAACCAGGTCTAGCTCCGGATTCTTTTCGGCAAGCTGCAAGAGCCGGATGGCACTATGCAGTTCATCCTGCACGCGCCGGAAGGTCTTCTCGATCTTCTCCAGTTCCCCAACTGTGAAGGGAGAATCCAGGCGCTTGTTCTGGCGATCCAAGGCGTAGTCAAACAGTCCAAGCCGCACGTTGTACTGACGAACCGACTGCACGAGGGTCTTGTAGAAGCGGCGCAGCTCTGCAGTGTCTCCGGTTTCGACCCGATTGCGTCGAGGACGTAGTCGCTTCCAGAAGGTCCGTCGATCTCGCTGTCGTCGCAATGAGTCGAGTTCGTTGGCCAACTCTCGGCACAATTTCCACTCCTTGAGACTTCGACGATACCAGAACCAGAAGACACCAGGCAGCAGTAGCCAGCTAGTCAGCAGGCAGGGCCAGAAGATCCAGAAGCGGCGACGCTGGTAACGCTGCAAGGCCTGTTGGTAGGCTTGTTGCAGCACATCCAAGTGTTTGTCTTCCAAAGCATTGACCGTACGTTCCGCAACTGGACGAAGGTAGTCGGGGCGTCGCAATGGAGCTTCGTTCATGAAAGGCTTTTCAAAGGAAAGAGGGAGAAGAGAACTCAAGATCAAGGGAATACCGGAGCCAACGACAAAACGCAAAATCCTTCCCAGCTTCCGGACCCCTTGCCATTGTCCTACCTAATTGTGTTAGAGTGTCAGAATTATTGAGTCAGTGTGCATCATGAGCAGCAACCGCCAAAATGTTTGCTCCTGTCGAGACAACTTCTCCGTACTCCGTAAAGAGAGGACATGAGCCAGCCTGCCCCGATCAAACCACTGAAAGTTCTACTGCCGGCAGACCTCCAGAAGCGACTGCAGGACTCTGTGAAGCGCCGCCTCGGGCGCTTCAAGCTGGAGCCTCAGTTTGATCTCTATCCGCCTCGCAAAGGCACTTCCAGCGATGGTACGATTAAGGTCGCCCTGCCACATCAATTGTCTGGGGGACTGCATAAGATCAACACGCTGAGCAAGATTCTGGAACTCTACCTTGTGCGTGGCCCAAGCCTCTGGCATCGCGTGAGATTCACTAACGAGAAATCTGGTGATCCACGACGAGAACGCTACCAGCAGCTCCAGCACGACATCGGCCAACGTGAAAAGTCCAAGGAGTTCCTGCGTGTCGTTCATCAGAAGCTGGTGCTGGAAGAGAAGGAATTCTACCTGAAGGAGGAGCAGGAAATCGTCAAGGAGTTGCAAGGGATGTTGGAGCGGATGCAGTTGGAAGATGCCTACTGGGCTGGGCTGGACCGGATCTTCAGCGACACCGTGGCGGAAGTGACCGGGATCACGACTCTGGAAGGGCTGATGAAGGGCCTGATGTGCATCCTCATCGTGGATGATCTGGGTGACCGCACACTGAATGGCCTGACAGGCCGAGGACACAAGCGCAAGCTGCTGACTTCCCTCACTTTGCGAGAACTGACCCTGCAACATCGAGTCTACATCAAGGAACACCCGAAGCGTGGCAGTTTGAGTATCAGTGAGTTCCTGCACGACAGCGAACAATTCCATCAGTACGATCTAATTCTGCTCAATCAGTGGGACGTCAATCAACAGAAATTCATGGTGTGGCTTGGTGTGCGCAAAAAAGCGATCCTAAGCAAGAAGGAAGAGGCCATGATGAAGCGTCAGGATTCGCTGGAAGACAACATCGCCAAACTCCAGAAAGAGCGCGAAGATCTGAAGAATCGCCTGCGTACGACGGTCGAGCAACTCAAGGAAATCGAGGAACAGGATCCGGATTCAATCAGCAGCAACGCAGAAAAGAAGTACCAACGCCTGCGTACTGTGAGAAGCCGGCTGGTCGAGGACCTCAAGCGCAAGACTCTGAAGATTCGTGAGTTGGAACGCCCGATCAATACAGACAGTGAGCTCACTTTCAAGGACCATGATCTCTACGATGTGATCATCGAACGGCAGGGCTTTCAGCAGTGGATGCGGTCTCAGGTTGACGGCATCGGTAGCATCTTTGGCAGCTCTGGGCAGAAAGAAGAGAATGTTCTCAACCAGATGCTTAACCTTGGAGAAATTGTGCGCCAGCTACGCAAGGAGAGTCTGCAGCTACAGACCTTGCAACGCACCGTTACCCAGCTGCAGGAGCAACTGACAGCCTATGCGACGGATCACGGGGTCACCACAGGGAAAAAGACAATCGAA
>JAQWOT010000287.1 GCA_029245725.1 SAR324 cluster bacterium
TGGAAGTGACGACTCACTGGGAAGATATTTCAGATTTACAGAGGAATTATCCGAATCTACAGGTTCGAGAGGGTGTTCGCTGGATTGAACAAGGAAAGCTGTTCACTGCGGCAGGGATCTCCGCTGGGATAGATCTGAGCTTGGAGTTAGTCTCCAAATTCGCTGGAGAGAAGTTAGCAGAGCGAACTGCCCAGCAGATGGAATATGCTTGGGGTCGGCCTGGAACTTAAGCAGTTAGTGAAGCTGTATTTGTGATCATGCGGACTTGATCAAAGAAAGTCGCAGTGAGATTGAGTCATTGTCTTCTTTTTCATGATCTCCATCATCTCCTCAGGAGTCAGTTTCGCTTTGAGTTCTTCAAAACACTGCTGATCCTTAGCGTAGGCGGGCTTAGATTTATCGATGGGATTGAATGTGATGAAGCCCGTGGCGATGCCAATTCCTACAAGTGCTGCCAATGACGATAAGATGATAACCGTTGTTTTTGCGTTTTTGTTCATAAGCTTAAACAGTGGAAAGTTATAATGGTAATCTCAACCAATATAGAGCACAAAAACAAGAAGTAGGAAAACTTAATCTTTAGGATATAGCTTATTATTCTTCACAATCATTGAGTTCACCTTACCATTCTGATCTCGTTGAAAGTAGACAGAAAACTCTCCTACATAAATTCCTTCATGATTGGGATCAACAAAATGATCAGCTCCCATCTTGGACAAAGTGATTGGTCTCGCGAGTGGCGTTCCTTCTCGCAGATTTAGCAAAATTAGATTCTCTCCCATCTCTGTCACGTAGTAGTGCCAGTGGTGATCATCTGAATAAAAGTTTTCATACTCTGCGTATAGCAGCGGTCTATCAAACGATTTAGGATCAGCCAACACTCTACCGACCATTTCATATAAATTCCTTGAGATGCTTTGGGGATGGTTGAAATAAACAGGTGCCTCAACTGTATTGGAGAGGACAACGACTCCCAGTTTGTTTTGATTGTCCATTACCAATTCTGCAGCAAATCCGATCAAGCCCCCACTGTGCAAAACAAACTCTTTTTCTCGAAAATAACCAAGCCCTGTTCCACCAAGTTCTAGGGTGTTTGCGAGAGAAGCTAACGCAGTATTTAACCTTGGATGAAGTTCAATGGGCAATGGTATCCACTGGACCTTCTGCATCTCGGACAACGTGGCTCTTGCAAGGAGTGTTTGGTCCTCCGCACTGAGTGTACGAAAATGCCAACTAATGAATTTAGCCAGATCCGTGACAGTAGAAATGAGTCCGGAAGATGGCAATCCTAAGATACTCGCCATTTCTGGAAATTCATTTTTCAATCGCTGGTCTCCAACGATTCGGCTGTATCCAATCACCTTCGTAGTTTCCGAATCAGTGGGAAAGCGAGTGGACTCCAGTTGTAAAGGTGTGAGGATAACTTCTTGGATATACTGCTCATAGGGCAATCCGGAGACGCGCTCTATGATCAATCCACCAAGGTTCATTGCCAAGTTGGAGTACTTGTAGATTCGATTTGGTGGGAACAACAAAGATTGTTGGGCCAATTCCTTCAAAAATTCATCAAGGGCCAACGCCTGATTCTGACCTCTTTTGTCCAAGAGGAAATTGGGATTGGTGGGTAAACCCGTAGTGTGAGTCAAGATGGACTTGATAGTGATGTCT
>JAQWOT010000288.1 GCA_029245725.1 SAR324 cluster bacterium
CTGAGTTCGGTTCCAATCTTGAGACCACTATTGATGAATCAGGAAGTTGCGCTGGGAGTGCCGATGCAGCAGAAATCTACAGTGACGCGGCGGGAGGAAGGCCGACGTCGACGTCAACCACCACTGCGTAGGGGCTGAACGTCGACTCGAGAGGGAGTTACTTCATTTTACCAAACATGCCGATGTTGCTGACTGGAGGAATAATCGGTTTGTCTTCCTCTTCAGCTGGGGCCTCTGGAGTGGTTGTGGTCTCAGGTAGCTTTTTCTGGGTATCCGGCAGGGCTCGTTGCTTAAGGGCCATGAGCTCGTCATCCATATCTGGAGATTCGTGCTCTAGCTCCTTGAATTTTTTATCTAGGCTTTCGCGACTGTCTTCCAGACTCAGTTCCTGATACGCCTCCGCCCGTGCTGACATCTGCTCGATCTTCTCTTCCGCCCGGTCAATTGCCTCCATTGCGCTGACGTTGTCTCCAAGCCCCTCAATCGTTTGATAGATCTGCTCCTGGGCTTCTGCCTGCTTCTGCTTGGCAACGAGCAAGCTCTTCTTACGTTTGATCTCTTCGATCTTGTCTTCCAGTTGCTGATAGCCGTCTCGGAGTAAATCCGAGTTACGAGCATGTGAAGCAAGCTGCTGTCGGAATTCTTCGGAACGACGAGCGTGCTCTTTCTTACGCATCAGAGCGTCTTTCGCCAAATCATCTTTGCCCTTCTGTACCGCCAGCACAGCCTTGTCTTCCCACTTCTGCGCCTCAGCTTCTTCCTGCTCAGTCTGACGCTCAAAGCGTTTTTGCAGAGCCAGCGCTTCAGTCATTCGCTGCTTGGCCTCTCTCTTTTGGGTTTCCAGATCGCTGATCATCTGTGTCAGCATCAACTCCGGATCTTCAGCTTGGTCCAATGCGGCGTTGGCGTTGGCGCGCAGGACGTTGACGAAACGATTGAAAATACCCATAACTGCTTTCTCAGAACAATTGTTTGCGTTTATTGGAAGGCAGGATATTGAGTGCCTCCCGATACTTGGCAACCGTACGGCGTGCAACCTTAATGGAACTGCGTTTTTGCAGGATATCCGCAATCTGCAGATCTGTATAGGGGGAACGCACGTCTTCGTTCTGGACCATCTGCTGGATCATGTCCTTGATCCGCTTGGAAGAGACGGCTTCACCCTGCTCCTGATCAATGCCGCTGGTGAAAAAATATTTTAGTTCAAAGATGCCCTGTGGCGTGTGCACGTACTTGTTGGTCGTGATACGACTAACCGTTGACTCGTGCACATCAATATCTTCCGCTACATCCTTGAGTACGAGCGGTTTGAGGAAGTGGATGCCTTTTTCGAAGAAACTTCGCTGGAAGCGCAGAATACTCTTGGTCACCTTGTAGATCGTCTTCTGTCGCTGCTCGATGCTCTTCATCAACCACTGGCCCGCTTTTATTTTCTCTTGGATGTACTCCTTCGTCAAGTTGCCGTCTTCTGCCATGTTGTCCACAAGCTCCCGGTAGTAGTTGCTGATACGCAACCGCGGCATGCCGTGAGCGTTGAGAGCCACCTTATATTCATTGTTGACTTGGTAGATGAAGACGTCGGGGATGATGTAGTGGTGGGAAGGCGGAGGGGTGAAAGAGCGACCGGGCTTGGGCTCCAGTGCCATGATTTCACGGTAGGCCTCCAACACTCGCTCCAGATCCTGCTTCTGACGACGTGCAATTCGTTTCAGATCCTTGCATTCAAGCAGTTCCATGTCCTGCTCTACGATTCGATAGCACAGCTCATCACTCCGGCCCAACAAGCGCAGTTGAATCAGCAGACATTCCTGCAAACTGCGGGCTCCCACTCCATTAGGATCAAAGGTCTGAAGCTGAAAGAGCACCTCTTCCACGAAGGCAGCAGCTCTAGGGGAAACCTGTACCCTGTTCTCCAGATCTTCCTCTAACTCTTCTTCCTCAAAAACTGGTGGTGGAGGTAGGTTCTTTCCTCGGCGAGACTTTCGTTTACCATCTCCCATCACCCCTTTTTCCTGCTGGTAGCGCAGGTCCATCCAGTAATCGTCTAATTCACGCTCGACCGTGAGTTCATCACTGTCCAGCACTTCCAGAATTCGATCCTGCAATTCTGGATTGCCTTCCAAAATTTCTCGAATGCTTGTGACCAGGTAGCCATTATCAGCAATATTACCAGCCAAGTAGTGAGCGACCTCAACCTCCAGCTTGCTCATGCGCACCAAGCCCACTTGCCACAACAAGTGGTCCTGCAGCGATTCGTCTTGGGCCAACGTGGCTTCCAGGGAAGGAAGCTCATCATCGTCGCCACCGCTACGAATTCGTCGGTCCTGGTACTGACCATACTGATCGACCTGCTCCACGTACTGCTGCCAGTCCACCTCTTCCTGGGCAGTCGTCTCCTCTTTCTCTTCTTCTCGAGCGGTTTCATAGGTCTCTTCGCTGACCGGCACTTCGGTCTGCTCTGTCGTCATCTCCCGCTGTTCTTCGCTGGGATAGGTGTCGATGTCCATCGACTCCTCCAACACAGGATTTTCAACAAGCGACTGTTCAATCAGTTCTTCCAGTTCGGCGCGTGACAGCTGCAATAATTTGATTGCCTGCTGGAGCTGCGGGGTCATGATGAGCTGCTGCGTCATCTTCATTTGCAGCTTCATATGCATGGCCATAGGACGTCTCGGCTGGGAAATTGAGGGGATGTTACCAACAATCCGGTTGGTCTTGGCGAGTCTTTTCCAAAAGTAGGCAATACCCTAATCGATTGGCATTTAAATTGCTAGAGGAAAATATAAAATTTGCTCAATTTGCTCTTAAAAAGCGAAAGTCTCGCCCAGATAAACCTTCCTTGCCTGCTCATCTTTCGACAATTCTTCCGGTGTTCCACTGACCAAGAGCGTACCCTCGTTCATGATGTAGCCTCGATCAATGATACCAAATGTCTCTCGGACGTTGTGATCTGTGATCAACACCCCAATATTGCGCCGTGCGAGCTGTCGAACCGTCTCCTGGATGTCTGCAACGGCAATCGGATCAACCCCTGCGAAGGGCTCATCCAGCAGGATAATTGAAGGCTCCAGCACCAGCGCTCGGGCAATCTCAGTACGACGACTCTCTCCCCCAGAGAGCGCATAGCCCTTGAGATGTCGAACATGAGCGATCCCCAACTCTTCTAATAACATCTCCAGGCGTTCTTTTCGCTCGGCCTTGCTGATCGGTAACAGTTCAAGAATCGCCATCAGGTTGTCCTCAACAGTCAGCTTGCGAAAGATCGAACGCTCCTGTGATAGATAACCGATCCCACAACGCGCCCGCTTGTGCATGGGGTAGTGTGTAATCTCAGCCTCATCCAGATAAATCGTGCCTCGATCCGGACGGACTACTCCTGCGATCATGTAGAAAGTCGTTGTCTTGCCAGCGCCATTAGGTCCCAACAGGCCCACAATGCTACCCTGCTCGACTTCCAGCGAGACCCCTTTGACGGCCTGCCGACCTCTGTAGATTTTAACCAGTTGCTCTGCAGAAAGTTTACGTCGTTCCATGACTGTATTCCGAAGCTCTTTTTTTCAGTGAGGTGGTTATAGGATATTAGGAGAGTCTACACTCTAATGCAGTCGTTTTTTGGTAGGAATCTGCATTTTCTTTAAGAAAAGAGGGCAGAGAGTTGCGCTATTGTCGAGAGGAAGAATCGTGGAAGGAATTCGTTGGTTGGGGATGGTAGGGATCATCAGTAACTAGGGTGAGACACTGCAAACGCTCTCAGGCTATCGGAATAGTACCGATAGCCCGTAGCATTTGCTGGTTCTGCAGAGCCTATTCCACTTCCCGTAACTCAGAAGGAATAACCAGCGCTCAACTGCAGTACATTTGCGTTACCCTTGTACTTACCAGTCAGATCTGGATTAGTTCGAGTCGTACTGGGTAGGAAGTCACTCACTAGATAAGCCAAATCCATCAGGAAAGCGCGACGCTTATAACCAGCACCGACAAAGAAACTATTTCGGCCAGCTCCATCTGGAGTGGTAGGCCCCAGTGTCGATTCTGGAATCGGGCTTGCCGTTTTATAATAGCCTCCTCGAACTTTTAAGTAATCCGTGAACGTGTAAAAACCACCAATTTTATAGTCCACAACATCTTCCCAATTCTGCTTAATCACAGTTGTTCCATCACCTGGCAACCCTTTGTCGTATCGGATTAAGACCTCATCGTAGGCAGACCAGCCACTACGCAACAGTCCAGCTTCAATTGCATAAGCACCTGGGATGTAGCCATCTCCTGAAGAAAAGGACTTCAAAGAAATAGCCATTTCTAGTAGATCAGGGTACTTGATGTCGACAGAGATTCCACCATCTGGAAAGAGGTTTGTAAAAACTGGAGGAGCCTTACTGGTATCAAATTTAGCATCTCCCTCTCCACTGACTGTGAAGCGAGAGGTATAATTCGCTGCTGCCGCTATTGTTCCTGTGTCGTAGAGAATCGATGCGTTATAACCATTAGCAGTCCCCTTACCCCCAAGAGTTACGGAGAAGCTGTCATTACCACTGTAAACCACCTCCCGTTCCAACTCGATATGGGCTGCATAGAAATTAAGACCCCCTCCAACTGAGAAATCTCCGAAACGCCCAGCTACCACAACCGGTTGGTTTAGTGTTGCCAATTTGATCCGGGTCAACACATCTCGCCCAGCCCAATCTTTAGGCCACTCAACACTTGAATTGAAGGGCAGATTCGCACCTGTTCCTACTGCCATATCTCCATTGTTGTAGACCGCATAGATGTGTGGAGCGACTGATGGATCAGTCTGAGAATCTGCACTGCTCCCTCCATTAAGGTCTTTGTAATTGTATTTGGTTTCATAGCGAGCAAAACCACCGTATATATGAATGCCTGTCTCTAGCTTGACCATCGCTGATGGATTTTGAACAACCAGACCAGCGTTGTCAAAGAAGGTAATTCCCCCCTGTCCTTGAGCAGTGTAGGAGGCTCCAGACTGGGGCGTATTGAAACCAGCTGCTTGAACAGTACCGCCCAACACCACAAAGGAGAGGGCTGCGAGAAAGTGACGGAGCGCTTTCATGATGATTCTCCTTAGTTGACGTTAGTACAGGTTGTGATGTTGATTTCTTTTGATGGATCCAAGACTTTCCCAGTTGCCAAGAAACAGGCTGCTTGTTGCTGCGCCCTCAGAGTAGCTTCTGTCTTCCAGTTAACTAGAGATCGGTGTACCACTGACTCTGTATTCTCTGTTGTTGACTTATAGTTACTCGGATTGAAAATCCAGCGACTTCGAGTCCTGTTATCCGAAGCACCATCACCATCTTTATAAGTGGTCACTCCTTCTGCCAAAGAGAGCAGATCCGTATTTGAATTTGGAGTAGTTAGGTCTCCTAAAATTTGCTGTATCAAGATTTCATCTGAATTTGAGAGAGAGGCACTTGAAAGAGGATCGATACCACCTTTGAACACTGCGTGAGTAGCAGCTAATTCTACACCTAACATAGTAGAATTTAGTGTTTCCTGTCCATCTTTGGTACTTGTATCAAAGCCAGAAGCTGCGGCAACACCTTCACGGATTCCTGGACCAAAATCACCACTGAGAAGAATATCTATCAAATCTCCTCCTGGGTTGTTAAGCACAAAACGCTCTGCTGGAAAATTGCTAGCTATCAAATTACTACCAATCATACCCGCCCCACTAAATCCAAAGTAGTATACTGGTGTAGGTGTACCGATAGCTCCAAAGATTCTTGGATTAGCTTCAAGCAACGTTCTTATACGAAATAAGTCAAACTGTGTCTGAATAAAGTAGCCAACAGAAAGTGCTGGATTATCAAAGCGTATAAAGGCTGCGCCAGAATCATCTGCCAAGTTACCATTACCATTCACATCTTCATAAGTGCGCTCTCCGTGACCCCAAAAATCAATTACAATAGTTGCAAAGTTCTTGCTGGCCAGAGTATTCATCACTGTAAACACCTGCTCTTTCACGTCTGTAATTCCTGGCATGAAGACTACGACTCCCTCAACAGAATTGGGCACAGAAAGCCAAAAGCCAATCTTACCATTGAGTGCCGGGTTACTATTCGGACAATCTGTGCCTGGTGTTGCCGCACGATTCAATAGATCTAGTTCCCATCCATTTGCTGTCTGAGCCAAGAAATTCTGACAAGGGAAGTAACCCTTGTAGAGTACGCTAACGTTATCAGTTGGAATACTGGCAACAGCAACATCATCCTTCAAAATTTTAGTATCTGGACTGGCTAGACTAGTCAACACTGCTGATTTTAAATCAACAGGTAGATCTCCTAGTGTTGCATTACTTGGGTAACTTGTTGCCCAACTCACATTATCTGAGATTGCCGATGATGTATTCGCAAGATTTGCTTGAACAGCACTGAGTAATGATGCTGTACCTGCGGCCACGACGGGATCTTCTGGCTCTGTAGTAAATGTGAATAATTGAGCCAAGTCATTATACGTTTCAATCTGACCCAATGCCTGAAGTGTCGCAACTAGAGGAGCGTAACTTGTTCTGAGGCCTTCCAATCCATTAGCTGTATCTAAATCATCGAAAAGGGTATTTACAATCTTTCCATCAACTACAATCGGACTTGGATTGGTAAGAATGTTTGTCAGGGCATCTGGTGAAATATTATTACCCTGAGCATCACCCAAACTAGTTTTCACAGCAACCGCATACATTGTTCCTGCCTGAAAAGTATCTGCTTCAGGAACTAAAACTAATTCATGATTGGCATCCTGATAGACAACTTTGAAATTTCCACCTCCTCCTGTCGGCATAGGACGTATAGGTGCTGCGTTTGAATCTGTCAGATTGAGAATCAATAAGTTTTGAGCCAAGTTTGATCCTGCCAGAGCGTTCCAGTTGCCATCTTCGTCATACAGACTGGCTAACGGAGCGCTGAAAGGGATGCGGACTGGCATCAAGCGACTAACACCCTGTAACTGACTTTCTGCAGGAAGCGCAGCATTGACATTAGCAAGAACTACATCACTGGGTTGAGGAGCCAAACCTTCTGAGGTACTGAACTTGGCAATCGTATTTGCAGCACTTTCCTCTCCACTCGTCACTGTTGGGGCTGGATCCTTGCTCGCAGAATCCAGAATTTGCTCAGCGCAGCCACTGAGAGTAAAGGCAGTGAGCAGCACACCACAGAGGAGACGTAGGCTCGTCTTCATGAATCCTCCCGAAAGTTGGTAGAAAATTTTGGCCATCTTCGCCAAAGGCAGACGACAGAAAATTGGAAAAAAGACAAAAGATTCCGACACAATTCATCATATTGTCAAACCCTAATTTTCTGACAGGCTTCAGAAGTTGTCAGGAAATCAGCCGCAGCTTGGTTCCTCAGACGTTTTCTGAATGATGACTCTGAAGGCCACTTTTCTTCGTAGTTATTCTTGGCTGAAAGAACTCCTGTGCTGCCTATTGATTCAGATGGAATCCCTGACGTTTTCTGGCATTGACAACTAGCACTAGCTTAGATAGTTTGCTAACAAACTAATTTTATCGCACGGAGGAGTTGGCTCCCAAAGTTGCGGTCTTTCCTTCAACCTGTTGGAAACAGAAGCAAGATGCCGATCTACGAATATGTCTGCCAGAGCTGTGGCAAGGAGTTTGAGGAAATGCAGCGGTTCAGTGATGCCCCGCTGGAGCAGTGCCTGTGTGATGAGAAGGCGCCTGTGCAGCGCAAGGTCTCCAAGAGCGCATTCCATTTGA
>JAQWOT010000289.1 GCA_029245725.1 SAR324 cluster bacterium
GTACTTGGCGTGTCCAATCCTCCAACTGTAGGGTCAGTTCCTCCGACAGCAAAGCCACTAGCACTGAAAGACGGCCAGCAAGTGGTAGTAACCGATATGCCTTCCGGTAGTACTTCCCAAAGTTGCTCCGCTTGCCATCGAGAGGATTGTTTGCTCTCCAACCAGACTTCCTGCTGCTCCAGTTGTACACGATAGGAACGCAGGTTACGCAGAGCTCGAATTTGTGCTTCTTCAAGAGCGCTCTGCAGATAACTAGTAGCGGTATCAAGGTGGGATTGGGCAACAAGTGGGGAAAGGGAAACGATGCCAAGACCAAGAAGGGTGCCCAGCAACGCTAACGCCAGTAGCAGTTCAATCAGGGTGAATCCTTCTCGCTCAGTAGGCGTTCGGATCAACAAAGCCCCTGAAGATGGTGAGGAAGAGAATCTTGATGTCAAACCAGAGTGACCATCGCTCGATGTAATAAAGATCGAATTCGATGCGTTTTTCCAGGGAAGTGTTGCCGCGCCAGCCATTGATCTGTGCCCAACCGGTAATGCCAGCCTTGACCTTGTGCCGCAGCATGTAATCTGGGATCTGTTTTTTAAACTGCTCAATGAAGACCGGCCTCTCTGGACGGGGACCAACCAGGCTCATCTCACCTCGCAGTACATTGAAGAGCTGGGGTAGTTCATCAAGACTGACTTTGCGGATGAATCGTCCGATGGGAGTGCAACGATCATCATCCTTACTGGCCCAGACGGCTCCGGTACGTTGCTCGGCGTCCAAGCGCATCGAACGGAATTTCAAGGCATTGAAGGTTCGGCCATCCAGGCCCATTCGTTCCTGACGATAGAAGATGGGGCCGGCTGAACTCAGACAGACTAGCCCAGCGATCAGTAACATGATGGGCCCAAAGATCAGCAGTGCAGCAGCAGCACCTACCATATCCAGTCCGCGCTTGAGCAGTCGGTTCCAACCGAATAGAGGACTGCGTACAATGGTTACGACAGGCATCCCCTCAAAATTTTCTGTCTCGGTGTGTAATGTGCGAAAGCTACCAAGATCGGGAACAATGTGCAGATCTACCCAGAGTTCAGCAAACTGTTCTTTCAATTGGGGTAGATACGTTTGCTCTGTAGGCGAGAGAGCGAGAAAGACTTGATCAATCTCCTGTCGCTGAATACGTTGCACCAGTTCCTCTAGGTCATTGAACTGTGGCAGGCTAGTGGGTAGGCTTGTTCCAGATTGCAGACTCAGCACCCCCTTCAGGAGAATTCCGGTTCGTTGATAGCCAGCCAGTCGTTGGGCAAAGTTCAGGGCGGTCTCACCGGAGCCAATCACAGCAATTTTCCGGAGGTGGTAGCCATGCCGATGCAACCACTTCATGCTCTTGCGGGCCAGGTAACGAGAGAGCACCAGCAAAAGGAGCAGGAATACCAGGAAATAGAGTGTATGTACGCGAGAGTAGGAGAATTCCCGGTAGTAGAAGGCAACTCCGATCAAAGTGAGGAACAAATATAACCCTCCACGAAGCAGGTAGAGGAAATCCTGGCGGGGACGAATGAAGGACTGGGTGCGATAGACGTTAGCTAGAGAAAAGGTGAGTGCCGTCAACAGAGCTGCAGCAAAAGCAGCCTTGAGGTATTCGACATGATCCGGAATGTAGTCAGCAGTGGGCCAGTTCAGCCAGAAAAAACGAGCTCGATAGGCAAACTCCCAGGCCAGAAAAGCCAGCACGACATCCAGTCCTCGCAGGGCCCCAAGTAGGACCTGATTGTGAGTTTTCAGCACAGACGTAACTTGAAATAACAGGAATGAGTAAATGAAGACGGCCGACTTCCATCCGGCACGAGTTCAGACATTGGTCTTTGATCTTGATAGTCTGACAGGTGAATTCAGTCAGGAACAGTGGGAAAATTTTCGTGAACTCCTACGGGTACTGCAGGAGCGTGATTTTCACTTGGTGTTACTGGGAGAAGAAATCTTTCCCAACGACTGGCAGCAATTCTCAGGAATTTCCATTGTTTCTGGATCCCCCGAAAACAGTGGTCGTCGCAATCCTCAATTGGGCCAAGCCGATCATTTCTGGGTCACGGATCGCTCCAATCTTCACGCTTGGTTACAGGATCAGTCTGCTCATTTCGCCAGTCGGCAACAGGTCCTTGTTCCCAACGGGTTCTATTGTCCTCGTATTGAAGACCTGCTGCAAATTTTTCATCCCAGCCGCAACACGACACTAGAGATAGCGGAACAACTACTGAAAAGCAAACAGGAGGCCCCCAGCAAGCCACTATTGGTCGGCATTAGTGGCCCAGATGACAGTGGACATGCATATTTTGTGGGAGAATTGCTGGAAGCTCTGGAAGAACAGGGTGTATTGGTTGGTGGTTTTGATTTGCTGGAACTACTGAGCCCTGAGCATAAGAATTCAACGGCAGCCGATTATTGGCGAGCGCCCCAGGAACGAGACTGGATTCTTGATACACTGCTGCGTCCTTATGCCGCTGGGGAGACTGTGACTGTGATTGATGAACCCGATTTTCTACAGGGATGCGAAACCTCATCATACCCGCTGTTTTGGGCTCCAGAGATGGTTGTATTGCTCTGGGGAACGACGATTTTTGTGCCTGGAATACAGGAACTACTGGATACAAAGATCGTACTGGATCTTACTCCCAAGGCGGCAGCGGCACGATTATTCGAACTAGATGAGCGTAGTGATTTCAATCCAGATTTCGTGGAGACCTATCTCAAGGGGGAAGGAAGACTCTATGGTGAATACTTGGAAGCCAATCAAATTCAGCAGCAAGCAGACTTTCTCGTGCAGTTCGATAATTTCCATGCATTCAAGTTGAAGAGTGGCTCCAAGTAGTTGTGATGCACGAGCTGAGACACTATTTTACAACAATGAAGGATGGCAAATAGGCAGGGTATGAATCTATTGGATTTCAACCGGTGCTGAAGGAGAGAACGATGGTTCTGACGGTGTTTCGCTCAAGATTGCGCCCAGAAGCTCAAGCGGAGTACGGAGAATTGGCCCCACAGATGTCAAAGTTGGCAAGGTCAATGCCGGGTTACAAATCCTACAAGGCCTTTGTTGCTGAGGATTGGGAGTGACTAACGCTGGTTGAATTTGAAGACGATGCTACCCAATTTGATTGGGCCAGCCATCCAGAGCATCGTGCTGCCCAAAAGTGTGGACGATCTGTTTTTTTACAGTGAATACTCATTGCAAATTTGTGAAGTGAAACGAGAATCTCGATTTTCTGCAAACTAAGAGGATCACTGACGTAGTGAGATTTCAGACTAGTAGGGCTTGTGTCGGGAAGGTTGGCCTGCCGAGCAAGCCCGACAGGCCGTGTAGAGATGGGATCAATCAACGTAAGGTTGACCGATCCGTCAGCAGGATTAGATTTCGAAGCGGTCGAGGTTCATCACCTTATTCCAGGCAGCCACAAAATCCTTCACGAATTTCTCCTTGGAGTCGTTCTGAGCATAGACCTCAGCGATTGCTCGAAGTTGTGAATGAGAACCAAATATCAGATCTACACGGGTACCCGTCCACTTTAGATCACCGCTTGTGCGATCACGACCTTCGAAGACTTCCTCTTCCTCAGAATTTGCCTTCCATTCTGTACTCATGTCCAGCAGATTGACGAAGAAGTCTGTGGACAATACACCGGGTCGATCAGTGAAGACACCGTGTTTTGACTGATTATGATTGGCATCCAGAACACGCATGCCACCGACCAGTGCTGTCATTTCTGGAGCAGTCAGGGTCATGAGTTGGGCCTTGTCCACCAGGAATTCTTCCGTAGACACGGTGAAGGCAGCCTTCTGATAGTTACGGAAGCCATCTGCTTGGGACTCCAGCACTGCAAAAGAATCAGCATCAGTTTGCTCCGCTGTTGCATCAGTGCGACCAGCAGTGAAAGGCACTTCGATGTTGTGTCCACCGGCTTTGACAGCTTGCTCAACTGCAGCACAACCACCAAGCACGATCAGGTCAGCTATGGAGACCTTCTTGCCACCACCAGCGGAAGCATTGAAGGTTTCCTGAACACCACCCAATGCCTGGAGTACTTTGGCCAGTTGCTCTGGTTGGTTAGCATCCCATTCCTTCTGAGGAGCCAGACGGATGCGAGCACCATTGGCACCACCACGCTTGTCTGAATTACGGAAGGTGGTCGCAGAACACCAAGCAGTCCCGACAAGTTCTGAGGTAGATAGACCGGTTGCCAGGATGCTGGCCTTGAGTTGAGCGATGTCACTGGCATCAACCAACGTGTGGTCAACAGCTGGAACGGGGTCTTGCCAAACCAGATTTTCTTCAGGAACTTCTGATCCCAGGTAGCGCACCTTGGGGCCCATGTCACGGTGAGTCAGCTTGAACCAAGCACGGGCGAAAGCATCAGCAAACTCGTCTGGATTGTCACGGAAGCGCAGTGAGATCTTCTCATAGATTGGATCCATGCGCATGGCCATGTCTGCCGTGGTCATCATGGGTCGATGCTTTTTGGAAGGATCATGAGCATCTGGGGCCATATCTTCATCAGCAACGTCTTTGGCCAGCCACTGCCAGGCACCTGCTGGGCTCTTGGTCAGTTCCCAATCATACTTGAAGAGCGTGGTGAAGTAGCCATTGTCCCACTGAATCGGATTTGGGGTCCAGGCACCTTCGATACCACTGGTGATTGTGTCACCGGCTTTACCGCTGCCGTGCTTGCTGGTCCAACCAAGGCCTTGCTCGGCGATCGAGGCACCTTCTGGCTCAGGACCAACCAGTGCAGCATCACCGGCACCGTGGCATTTACCGAAGGTATGACCACCAGCGACCAGTGCAACAGTCTCTTCATCATTCATCGCCATACGTGCAAAGGTCTCACGAATGTCACCACCGGAGGCAACCGGATCAGGCTCACCGTTTGGTCCTTGTGGATTGACGTAGATCAGGCCCATCTGTACGGCTGCCAGTGGATTCTCCAGTTCACGCTCACTTTTGTAGCGCTTGTCGGCTAGCCACTCAGTCTCTGTTCCCCAGTAGATGTCTTCTTCTGGTTCCCAAACATCGGCACGTCCACCACCGAAGCCAAAAGTCTTGAAGCCCATAGATTCCATGGCACAGTTGCCAGCGAGGACCATCAAGTCAGCCCAAGAGATCTGGTTGCCATATTTCTGCTTGACTGGCCACAGCAGGCGTCGAGCCTTATCAAGGTTGGTGTTATCTGGCCAGCTATTAAGTGGGGCGAAGCGCTGTTGTCCAGCTCCAGCTCCCCCACGACCATCAGCGATACGGTAGGTACCTGCGCTGTGCCAAGCCATGCGTACCATGAAAGGACCATAGTGTCCGTAGTCGGCTGGCCACCAATCCTGAGAATCAGTCATCAGGTCATAGAGATCTTGCTTCAGTGCCTTGAGGTCCAGCTTTGTGAACTCTTCAGCATAGTCGAAGCCTTCACCCATCGGATCAGACAGGTTTGAGTGGTAGTGCAGCATTTCGAGATTCAGCTGATTCGGCCACCAGTCTCTATTCTTTGTGCCTTTGGACTCTCCTCCACTAAAGACACTTCCGCTGAAGGCACCGCCGCTGAATGGGCATTTGCTTTCGCTCATAATCGTCTCCGTTGTTCTTATGGTTATAGTTCATGGACAGGATTTAAGATCCTGCCGTTGGCTGACGTCTTGGGGGGGCTTCCCCTTCTGTCGCTCTTTGTTTACTGGGGTAGCGCTTTGCTGTCCTTGATCTTGCTTGGCTCAGCGAGACAGTCCGAACAGTGTCCCCAGTAGATGACCTCTGCTTCGTCGATTTCGTAGCCCATGCTTTCGCTGGGACTCAGGCAAGGAGCAAAACCGACCGCACAGTCGATATCGACCATGTGGTTGCAGGATCGGCAAACTAGGTGATGGTGATTGTCGCCCACACGATCTTCGTAGCGGGCTGGAGATCCAGCAGGTTGAATACGCCGAACCAATCTTCGTTCGACCAAGATACCTAAAGCATCGTACACAGCCTGTTTGGAAATGACACCCAATTCTGCTCTGACTACCTCAGCAACACCATCTGCCGTGATGTGAGGCTGGCCTGACACCGCCCTCAGGACAGCGATGCGTTGAACCGTTACCTGCACATCGTGTTGACGGAGCAGATCCGCCAGTTCAGTAGCCAATGGTACTCCTCGGTTTAGATGGGAAGAGAAATAGAATTCCTCAGTGGTGGGAATGTGTAATCCCCTGCATCGGAATCATCTTGGGGTCAATTTGACCTGCAGATGTACTGACTGTTTGATGGAACCACTAGCTGAAATTGCTGCCTAGTCTCAGAAGCAAAAACAGCGGGGACCACTGATGCAGTTGTTCCGGACAAATCAAAATTACAAGTTAGGTCTTATTTTGGACTAAGTCAAGAATCTTACCAATTTTGAACAATGCAACGTAAAAATTCTATGGGGAGATTACAAGATTGGATTCTACGGCTAAATTGAAATGGCAGGTCGTTTATTCGGGCAGGATTCTTTCCATTCGTGCGGAGCGGGAACCTTTGACGAGGATCACATCATTGGGTTGGAGAGTCTGCTGTAGAAGAGGAAGCAGATCACCTGGTTCTTCCATAACGTGTACCAGACGTTGGGTGGTTGCTTGCCAGCCCTCTGCTAGGTTTGAGGCATAGGGGCCACAGGTGAAGAGGGCTGAGAC
>JAQWOT010000290.1 GCA_029245725.1 SAR324 cluster bacterium
ATCCTGATCGGCCCTTCCATCGAAGTGGGCATGGCTCAGCATCACCTGGGCTTTGCAGGCTCCATTACTGTCCGCCCCACCACGCTGATTTCAATCATTGAAGACTATGTGAAAAGTCTGGTGAAGCATGGTTTCACGCACTTCTTCTTTTTAAATGGACACGGAGGCAACATCGCCACGGTTAAGGCCAGCTTCGCAGAAATTCATGCAGAAGCTAGCCTTGGACGAGCTCCCGTTCAGCAACCAGAGTTGGAGTTGGTGCTCCACAACTGGTACCAGGGACGACGAGTGACCGAGATAAGCAATCGCTACTTCCCCGGGATCGAGGGCAGTCACGCAACACCTTCAGAAATTTCACTGACCTTCCACGCCTACCCGGAACACACCAAGCCAGCAGAAACAATGGAACCCCGAGTGGCCCGTGGAGGTTCCTTCGGTAGTGCAGTGGACTATCGCCACAAGTTTCCAGATGGCAGGATTGGCTCTGATCCCTCCGGAGCAACCGCCAAGATTGGTGCTGAACTGTGCCAGGCTGCAGTCACGGATGCGTTGGATGCGCTGCGTTATCAGGGATTCCTCTAAGCCTCTTGCTGAGATTTTGATGCCTGAACCACAGAACCTAGTCCAGCTGAAGGTGCGGGGTCTCTTCGGTCGCTTCGATTATGACCTCTCGATCACTCGTACGGACTCCCCGATTGCGATCCTGACGGCACCCAATGGCTATGGTAAGACCCACCTGCTGCACATGATTGATGCCCTGGCACGTCAGGACTATCTGGAGTTGAGCCACTACACCTTCGACTCGCTGGAGATCCAGCTGGCAGATCAATCCCAAATGACAGTCACTCGAATGAACACGGAAGGGAGCTCGGAGATCTGTCGGATGGACTTGAAGGAACGGTCGCTCGGCAAAGAACAGGAACAGCGAGCCAGCGTGGCGGTTCATCCTCAATGGGGAGCACGTTGGGAGAGTGAAGAGACTGATTCGGCTGCCGCAGAGTGGCCGGAACGCTGCAAGGAATTTTGGAACCCCACGGAACCTCGTGCTCATGTGCCTCACTGGGTGCAGGCTTGGCATCAGCGAATAGAGGGTCAGCATGCTGCCTTCAGTACGTTTGCCGGTCCAGTCAAGCATGCGGGCTGAAATGAGTGGAATGTCCGAAGTATCGAAGCTGGATACCGTTCGGGAGCAGAGTCAGCGTTTGGTGCAACAGTCTTTAAATGATTATGCCCAGACGATTCGTGAACACGAACGCAACCTGCTACAGTCTCTGCTTCAAGCCTTGCAGGGTACGGAAGAGGTCTCAACAGAGGAATTACGAGATCTATTTGCTCGTCTTCAGGAGCAGGAGCGATGCCTGGAGGAATTGCAGCTGATCAGCCCGGGTACGACGGAGAGCATTCTACCCACAGGACCAAACTACCTTCCTGAACAGAGTCGGCTGTTACGCTGCTACTGTGAGAACATCCTGGAGCGCTTTCACACACTTCAGCACTGTGCCCACCACCTGAAGTTGTTACTGGACACACTCAATCTCTGGCTACATCGCAAGCATTTCCAGACAGATTCCACGGGCCAACTCGAATTGCGTGTCATGGATCGCAACAGTGAGTTACGGCAGCCCCTCTCACTGGACAAGCTCTCTTCTGGAGAACAACAACTGGTCTACCTGCTGGGACTGTTGATCTTTGATACTCAACCCAAGCAGCTCGTGTTGTTGGATGAACCGGAACTTTCGCTGCATCCAGCTTGGTAAGACGATTTCCTTCCGCTGCTTCAGCAGATCTGTGAACTCAACGACTGCTACCTGTTGATGGCCACGCACTCTCCTTCCCTTGTGGGTGACGACTGGAACATTGTCTGTGAACTTGCTGATCAGGTAGAGAACTGAGGCCCAGTACGCTGCTGGTGAGTCAGCGCAATCCGGTTCGCATTCTCAACCAGGTCCGCATGCGCCACAGCCAGTCCCGTAAGTTGACACTGCTGGTCGAAGGGCCTTCTGATCGTAAGTTTTTTCTCAACTGGCTACGTGAGGAACAGCTGCGTGTTGAACCTCTGCAGGGTCACCAGCAAGTGGAGGCAGTCTGGCGTCTGGCCTGTAAGCAACCAATCCAACCCCCGCTGATTTGTCTGGTCAATCTGGACTACGACCAGCTGCTAGGACGTGAACTGGTTGAACATGAGTGCCTTATCTACGTCTCAGCACGAAGCCTGGAGGAAGAAGCCGAAGCCAATGATTTGGAAGGGGTACTGGTTCGCTCGGATGCCTTGCGTAAGCTGTTCTACGAGAAATTACCAGAGCGGATCCTGGATGAGCAGGAAGATCTGGTTGCTTACCTGAAACAACAACGTGAAGCCTTGCGCAAGGCTGCTTCTCTGATTGGTGCCTATCGTGCTGCAGCTCAATTCTTCTACTCTGAATTTCACCGTGGGTACTGGGATCGAGATGCCTTGCGGATTGGTACAGCTGAATTTTTGGACCCACTCACCCTACAAATTCAAGAAGACAAACTAAGGAAAATTATCGTTGCCAGCGCCCTCCACAAACCCGATCATGATTGGATGGTCAATCAGGCTCAGCAGCTGTTTGCAGAGTACGGTTTAGGTTGGAATCTTTGTCGGAGTCATGACCTCAGCAAGCTTTTGGCTTTGCACCTGAACGCGCTTGGACGAGAGAATCTCTCCCAAGTCGATGTTGAATCCCTGCTCCGTGCAAGCTTCGAAACAGCGATGGCACAACAAACCCAGTTCGGGAAATGCTTCATGGAACTGGAAAAGAAATTGTGCAAGGCGTTGTTACGGTGACGCTTTGATTGCCTGAAATGGAATGGGGTTGATTTAGCTACGAAGTATTGAGGACACTTCCTACCAGTTCTCAAAATAGACAACCTGTTTTTCATCTGCTAATCTAATTAATTTACTTCTCATCCGCATCGCCTCAGGAGCCAACAGCACAATGTCCGGAGTCAATCCCTACATCCAGCAACCCGATTTTGTCCTGCCTCAGGAACCCTACAAGATCACTTTCTTACCAGCCGATGTGACGGTTGAGGTTCAGCCAGCAATACTGCCTCATCCTCAGGACGGACTACCTGGCTCTCTGCTAGCCAGTGCTCTGGAAGCTGGTCTCGACATGGATCATTCCTGTGGAGGAGTTTGTGCCTGTTCGACCTGCCACATCTGGGTGCGTTCTGGAATGGAAAGCTGCAATGAAGCCACCGAGGATGAGGAAGATATGCTGGACATGGCCCCCGGACTACAGCCAAACTCCCGACTGGCCTGTCAGTGTGTGCCAGATGGAACGAGTGATGTGGTCGTGGAAATTCCCGATTGGAACCGCAACCTGGTGAGTGAAGGCCACTGAAAGGACGATATGATTACGCTGACTGAAAATGCGGCAAAGGAGATCCGCAAGATCATGCAGGAGCAGCAGCTGGAAGAAAATGTATTCATCCGAGTGGGGGTCAAGGGTGGGGGATGCTCCGGCTTCACCTATACCTTTGATTTCGATGCCCGCAAGACTCGCTTTGATCTGGATTTTGAATCACAGGGGATGCAGGTCGTTGTGGACAAGAAGAGCTACCTCTATATTAAGGACACAGAAATTGATTGGAGCTACAGCTTGATGGATCGTGGATTGCGCTTCAACAACCCTTCCGCAAAGTCTTCCTGTGGTTGCAAAACTTCCTTTCAGTTTGAAACACCTGTTCAGGAAAACGTCTTTCAACCCACTTGGTAAAAACGATGAGTGCCGAACTTTGTGAACAAATCAAACAAGCCGTCCAGACAGCCCTTCCAGACGCTGAAGTAGTAGTCACTGGTGGTGGTGGTCACTTCTCTCTGGAAGTCATCTCCTCAGCCTTTGAGGGCAAGGGTCTACTGGCTAAGCAACGGCTGGTCTATGGTGCTTTGACCGAACTGATGGCTGGGGAACACGCGCCAGTTCATGCCATCGATTCATTGAAGACTCTCGTGCCGGAATGAGATCCGGCTTTACCTGGCTGGAACTCCTCCTAGCGACTTTGGTCGCTGCCGTCTTTCTGGCACTCGCCCAGGGACCGCTGCTGCACTTCTCCTCTCTACTCACCGATCAATACACTACCTCTGCTAAGCAATGCCAACTGGATCGCTTTCTATTGATGCTTAAGACTGAGTTAATCCAGGCTGGATATGCGCTGGGAGATGATGCTGAACCAGTACAAGTCTCTTCGAGATGAACTAGTCTTGCTTGCAGATTTCAACCGTGATGGAGACCTGAATGATACCTGAGAGCGCATCTCCTACCGTTTTCGTGCTGCCGACAAGAAACTTTAACGTCGTTCCGGAAGTGGGAGTTATCAAACCCTGGTTGAAGAAGTGGGGGCTATCTCTTTTGCCCTCGGCCCTGGTCGTGATCTGCCGATGTCACCACCCCAGCACTGTGTGGTAGTAGGAGTTCACTTGGATCCAGATGCAGAAGATCTCTCCTACACCCTCTGTCCGATTTTTCTCTGAGTAAGCTATGTCCACACTGCGTCTGCAACTTCATTATCCGGACATGCCAGTTCCTCAGCGGGCTCATCCCAAGGATGTGGGTCTTGACCTAACAGCAATGGCGGTGGAGCCACACAATGAACGACTTTTTTTCATCGACACAGGTGTCTCGGTCGAACCTTCGGAAGGATACTACGTGGAGGTGGTTGCTCGCTCCAGTTTGTCCAAGACGGATTTCATCCTAGCCAATTCAGTTGGTATCATTGATCCAGACTACCGAGGTCGAATTCGGCTAGCACTACGATACTTGGGGGAAGAATCTGGAGCGGACGCTGCAGCAGAGATGATTGGGCGTCGGGTGGCTCAGCTGATCCTACGTCGCCGAGAGGAAGTGACTGTGGAAGTTGTCAGCGAGTTGGGAGCAACCGTCCGAGGTGTGGGAGGCTTTGGTAGCAGTGGAGGTTGAAGCTGCGTCTGCACAACGATGTGGCGATTTCCAAGATCTTGAAGATGCTGGCTCATCTGTAAAATTTGTTGATCTTACAGGAGTTCCCGATACCATTTTGGGAACAGCCTGCCCAAACCGTGACGAGCTTGGATTCGTTGAATGAATAGATCATCAGAATCATTTCGGCTAGTTTAGAAAGCCGATCTCCTAGAGCAATCAGCTCATCGACCAGCACGACACTTTTATCAATTCACTTTCACATTGGGTGAAGAAGAAAAGGGCGGACCTGCTCCCTGGCTAAGACTGCCAGCCTCCTCCTTGTTTGACCTGAGTTTCATGAAAGATCGAGAAGAAAGTGCCTTGGTTCAGGCCAAGAGACAACTGCAGCAATTTTGGCGAGACACCGGCGTGACTTGTGACGAGCGCTTGCTGAAGGTGTTCCGCCAGTTGTCTCGAGAAGAGTTTGTGAGCCCGATTCACCGGGAAAACGCCTACATGGACTACCCGCTGCCGATTGGTTCCAACCAGACTATCTCCCAACCCACTACCGTGATGACGATGCTCCGCTTGCTAGAAGTGGCTCCACAACACCGAGTGCTCGAAGTCGGTGCCGGTAGTGGTTACAATGCTGCCCTGCTGGGTCTGCTGGCCAAGCAGGTGGTCTCACTGGAATGTCGAAGGGAACTGGTTGAAATGGCTTCTCAGAATATACGTCGAGCAGGCATTCAGAATGTGGAAGTCCGTTACAGCGATGGAAAGATTGGTGTTCCAGAGTTGGCCCCGTTTGATCGGATCATTGTCACCGCAGCGGCGGCTCGCTTTCCTAATGATCTCTGGGAGCAATTGGCTGAAGGAGGGATCCTCGTGGTTCCGGTGGGAGATCCCTATTCCTGCGTAATGACTAGGGCGGAGAAGAGTGACGGCAAACGACACGTCACCCGTCACGGTTCCTACGCCTTTGTGCCCTTGGTGTAAGAGAGAGATGATTTAATGGCTTTTTGGGAAATTTGGCTACAGGCACTGATCCTGATCGTGATTTTGGGTGCCTTCCTCTGGGGGGTCAGTGTTCGGATAAAAAATGCCAGTATTGTTGATATCTTCTGGGGACCAGGCTTTGTGGTCTGCGCTTGGTGGTATGCCTGGCAGTGTGAATTCGACTCGTGGCGCTCCACACTGCTGCTTGGACTGGTGACGATCTGGGGACTGCGACTTGCCTTGCACATCGGCTGGCGTAACCACGGTAAGGGAGAGGATTATCGCTACCAGCAATTTCGTCAGGATTTTGGACCAGAACGCTACTGGTGGTTCAGTTATTTTCAGGTGTTTTTGCTGCAGGGTGGATTGCTTTGGTTCATCTCGGCTCCCTTGCTGGCAGTCCCATATCTTGCTGCAGAAGAAAGTCCTTTCGGCTTGTTTGATGCGTTGGCACTCTTTTGCTGGGGAGTTGGTTTTGCTTTTGAGGCTGGAGGAGACTGGCAGTTGGCACAATTCAAGGCCAATCCTGCCAACAAAGGTAAGGTGCTAGACCAGGGATTTTGGAAGTACACGCGTCATCCAAACTACTTTGGCGATGCTGCGGTCTGGTGGGGTTATGGATTGTTCAGTGCGGCCAGTGGAAGCTACTGGCCAATGATTGGTCCTCTGTTGATGACCGGGCTGATCATTCAGGTTTCAGGAGTTCGACTGCTGGAACACACACTGGTGGACGCCAAGCCGGAGTATCGGGATTATGTTGAGCGAACCAGTGCCTTCATTCCCTGGCCACCCAAGGCTCCCTCTTCATCAAGAACGACTTCCCAGCAGGAAAGCTAACCAGTGATTGCTCGGCTGAGACTTGTGCAGGCTTGGCAGGTACGCAGAGTGGCGCCAGTTGCTTACCCCCAGCCATAGACTGAAAAGCCCCATCAGTGCAATCTGTGCGTAGGCCCACTTGGAGAAGCCAAAAGAGAGCAGGAGATCATAAGTCCCATGGAGTACAGCGGCAATCAGCCAACCTCCTAGCAATAAGCGAGTGACGGCTGCGGCATCTGCTCCCTGAAGCTGACTAAGGCGAGCTTTGGCAACGAAGTAACCCAGAGGCACACTCATGAAGGCGTGAGCCGGAAGAGTCACTACAGTCCGAGTTGCCACAACGCCTACTCCGTACTGCTGAAGATAGAAGCCATTTTCTAACGTCGCAAAACCTAGTGCGACTACTGCACCGTGTAGGATGCCGTCAAAGGGCTCACGCAGATGCCGGGTGGGAAAGCTGAGCAACAACAGTACAAGCAACTTGGCGGTTTCCTCGTTAAACCCGACTAGCATCCAGAAACCAGCCTTATAGAGTGGCCAGTCTTGATCCATCCAGGTGAAGGTTTCCTTGGCTCCAGGCCAAAAAAGCGTGTACTTCTCAACGCTGTGGTTGAGCAACAGTGCAATCAGTCCACAGAACATTCCACCGACGAATAGCGCGGCCAATCGTCGCAGACTGGCTCGCTGGTAACGGTGTAGACGATAGAATAACCATCCCCACATCAATCCTGGGGCAATCAGCAATCCGGCTATTGAAAGCATGATTTGTCTCCAAGGGTTTGCGATTAGTTGGGAATCGTGGCATGTTTTTTCATTTTTTTCATCTTTCTGTATACGACCTGTTCCTAGATTCTTGAGTATCGCATGAACCGCATACCAATGTTGCACCAGGAAGAGCACACGGAACTGTACTTGTTCGCTGAGGCGATCAAAGATCGTCGCTACTTCCGCAAGATTCCGATGAACCTGCTGCTGGAAATGCTGCGCCTGTCACAGCTTGTGATGTTGTCTCAGGATGAGCAGCTGGTGCACGAGGGTGACAAGGCCCCCCCCGAAATGTACATCTTGCTCCATGGTTCGCTGATGGTTACCTCGCAGGGAGAGTTCATTTCTCGCCTGGAATCACCGGGAGATGTAGTGGGAGAGCAGGCAATTCTCTCGCCAGAAGCTCGTACCATGACCGTCACTGCCGAGGTTGACTCCCGTGTGCTTGCATTCCCGAATGATGTGTTTCGTGTGGCCGAAGAGATGAGTCACATTCCAGCAATTTACCTCAGCTTTGCCAGTATTCTTGCGGAAAAACTGCGGATTACAGAAGCCCAGGCCAAATTGCGACGGAATGCTCGTCCTCAAGGAAATGCCACGCCACCTTGCATTGCGATTGTAGATATCGATAGTCGCGAGCGACGAGTGATCCGAGGTACCCTGAGTACACTCTGGAAAGAAATGAAGATTGTCGAATACGCCAGCCCCAAGGAATTCATTGAGACTCCAGCTGAGCGGCGCTTTGATCTGATCATTCTCGATCCACTTTATAACCATGACTACCATGATGAACAGGAGTTACTCGAAGCCCTCGGTGAGTCAGTGGGTTTGCACAACTGTCCTGTTTTTGCAGTCAGTGAGTGGTGCAATGATGAAAGCAATCGTGAGAAGCTCGCGCAAATGGGTGTTGGGGACTTTCTTGGTCGCCCCTACTCGACTTTCGATCTGCGGCACAAGCTTTCTGCTTTCAAAGTGGCCTATTATCGACAACGGGAACTGGAGCAGGTGGAGCATGCAGCCGATACCGACCGGCTGACCAACCTGGCCAATCGGCGGCGTATGGATGAGTTCCTGGACGCGCTGGTCACGCTGTATCCGGAGGAGCGTCAGCCCTTCTCGTTGATCATCACTGATGTCGACAACTTCAAACACTATAACGACACCCACGGTCACCAGATGGGAGACGTGGTGTTGGCTTCGATTGCGGCAATCCTTAAACGCAGTGTGCGGCGTGGTGACTTGGCAGCTCGCTTCGGTGGTGAAGAATTCGTCGTGCTCCTGCCAAAATGTGATAAACCAGCAGCCCTCAAGATTGCTGAAAAATTGCGCCAGGCAGTGGAGGAAGAAGAAATCCCCTACCAGGAACAGCAACCGTTGGGCAACCTGACCGCAACTTTTGGGGTTGCCACTTATCCCTTCGATGCTGAGAACGTAGATATGTTGCTCAAGCGCGCAGATGAATGCCTTTACCAGGGTAAGGAAGCTGGACGCAACGTAGTAATCGGAGCAGAAATGCTGCAAAGTACGGCTGCTTGATACAAAAATCCTTGCATTCGCAGCCAAGCTTCCATATCATTCGATGTTTACCAAATATTCTGGCTCTCCTGAGAGAACTGCGGGAAGCCGCTGCTTCCGTTTGAGATGAAAGTTATGAGGACTCCGTTCGTACGCAAAGAAGACGTAGCCGGCGATAAGTATCCGCGCAACTGGTGGATCGTCGATGCCGAGGGAAAAACTCTGGGACGAGTGGCTACACAGATTGCCCGTGCACTACGCGGCAAGCACAAAGCTGTGTTCGCCCCACACAGTGATGTCGGGGATTTCGTGATCGTGGTCAACGCGGAAAAAATTCAGGTGACTGGTCAGAAAAGCATGAAGAAGATGTACTATCATCACACGGGCTATCCAGGTGGAATCAAGTCTGCGCGTTTCGAAGAATTACAAGCCCGCAAGCCAGAAACCTTGATTGAGCGAGCTGTCAAGGGAATGATGGCCAAAAATGCCCTCAACCGTGGAATGTTGCGCCGCCTCAAGGTTTACGCAGGATCGGCTCATCCCCATCTGGCTCAGCAACCCAAACCGTTAGAAATTTGAGTCGTTTATGAACGCAATTGTGCAGTACTACGGCACTGGCCGTCGAAAATCTTCCATTGCTCGTGTCTATCTGCGACCGGGTACAGGCAACATTCTGGTCAACAAAGTTCCCCTCGCTCAGTACTTCGGCCGAAGCACTCTACAAATGGTGGTTCGACAGCCCCTGGAACTGACTGAAAACAGTGATCAGTTTGACATTTTCATTAACGTCAGTGGTGGTGGTTTGTCAGGACAGGCGGGTGCTATCAAGCACGGCATCTCAAGGGCTCTGCTGGAAGTAAGTGAAGAACTACGCCCTCAACTGAAGAAAGAAGGATTTCTGACACGCGATGCTCGAGCGGTAGAACGTAAAAAATATGGACGACCTGGAGCCCGCAAAAGCTATCAGTTCTCCAAGCGCTGATCATATTTCAGGTGCCGTCAACAAAGTCGGCATCTCCCTCCACTTCTCAACCGCCACTCACCGGCGGAATCAAAGCATACTCTTCTCCTTCCTCCAAGACTTCATCACCAACCAAATACGTATCCCGGTAGGCGACTCTCGTGCATTGGAGCACTGGCTTCAGCACAGGGTGGTTACGCTGTAATTTCGCCAGCAGATCAGCAACGGTACTTCCAGCTTCCAATTCTTGGTTTTTTGCTTCGGGTGGCAGGGATTCTCGTAGCATTGCGAAGGGCTTCAGCATGATTTTCATTATGGGCTCTCTGGATGAAGATTTATTCTGTGTTCGTGAAAAACATAGTATTGTATTGTTTAATGAATACTTTGGCTTCAGATGAGATATTACTTCAATTAGAGAAATCGAATTCCCTTGTCACTTCTAGGGATGACTTGTCCGATCAAGCAAGCGTTTGGTACTCCAGCTTCGTGGAGTTGGTTTATAGCTCTTTCCGCTTCTTCAGCGGGTAGACTAACCAATAAACCTCCACTGGTTTGTGGGTCAACCAGCAGTTCCTGCATCACTTGCTGAGCTGGAAATTCAACATCATCTTCCACCAGTTTACGATTAGCTTGGTTAGTCCCTGTGGTCATCCCACGTTCATACATGGCTGCTGCTTCTGGTAGCCAAGGTAATTTTTTAGTCTCGATTTCGATTGTCACCTTAGAGCCTTGAGCGATCTCTAGTGCATGGCCGGCCAGTCCAAATCCAGTAATGTCGGTTGCTGCATGAACATTGAAGGCTTGTAGTGCCTCGGCAGCCACCCGATTGAGTATTGTTAACTGCCGAAAACACTCTTCGATTGCTTCCTGGCTAACCCAGCCCTTCAGATTGGCATTTAGCAAAACTCCACTACCCAGAGACTTGGTCAGTAACAGTACATCGCCGACTCGCGCCCCATTGTTCCTCCAGATTTTTTGAGGATGAACCACCCCGGTAACTGCCAAGCCAAACTTGGGTTCTTCATCTTCGATACTGTGCCCTCCTGCTAACACAGCTCCAGCTTCCAAAATTTTCTCTGCCGCCCCCGCAATAATGCCGTGTAGGATCTCTTGCCTAAGTTTGTTGGCTGGGAAAGCCAGCAGGTTCAAGCACGTGAGTGGCTGTCCCCCCATCGCATACACGTCACTGAGGGCGTTTGCCGCAGCAATCTGACCAAAGAGTTGCGGATCATCGGTGGGTGGAGTGATAAAGTCAGCTGTAGTGACTATCGCTTGGGTATCGTTGAGTTGATAGACACCAGCATCATCACTCGTTTCAAAACCAACCAGCAGATTTGGATCAGTTTGCTGCGGCAAGGAAGAGAGCAGGTTTTTCAACCCGACCGGGTTGAGTTTGGCCGCTCAGCCGCAGGTTTTAGAGAGGCTGGTCAGTGTCGGTTTTCGAAAGAAACGTTTCAATTGTGCCATCTATGGTTGTTTTAAAAGTGGCTCGATTAGGCCAGCAGTTGTGGTGTTTCATTGCGAATCAACACCTGAGGGTCTGGGTTTTGGGGGGGGACGGGTAGTCCCTGGTCACGTAATAGGGCAACGTGATCCTGCATGCCCCAGCGTGCCTTATACAGGCAGTCTTCAATCGAGTGTCCTACTCCTGTGAATCCGGAGAGTTCCTCTGAGAAAAATCCAAAGATGATCGGATCTTCAGTAGCTTCGATGATCAGACTGTAGGGGAGATCAAGCATGGTCTTCTCGAATCAGTAGATCTAACAGATATTGTTTGATTCCCTGCGGGACACTTTGCTTGGGTCGGTAATCTAGACGAATGAGCCACTTTGCTCTCTCCCTATAATAAGTACGTTGGCTGCCACGTTCCCAGCGTAGCCGAAATCCTCTCTCTTCCAAATGCTGGTGCAACTCCAGAAATGTCATGGGGAGTCCTGATCATTTTGATTCAGCAGGCTTTGACGTAGGTGTCCATGCGCTTTGGCCATGGCAAGTTTTGGTAGACTTTGCAGAGAATGCCACTGTTCCTCTGCCTCCAATGGGAAATCAGCATGAATAGATGTCAGCGTACAATAAAAAGGATGCAGGGTCGCTAGGAAAGTTGTGTAGGCATGAGTCAAGGTAGGCCAATTTGTTTGTAGTTGGAAGTCAGGCCGATTACGGCGCTGCCATTCGGCCTGCAACTTGACCAAGGGCTCTTCCTCTTTTACGAGGGTTTCTGGAAAAGCCCAAAGACCCTGCATCAAACCTTGTTCTGGGCGTCGCAGTAGTACTTGATTCTCACACACGAGTACCAGCACAGCTTTTGTTACAGGGATGGGTGCTTTTCGTTGAGTACGACGCGGAATCATTTCTGTGGTCTGGTGAACATATGCTTGGCAGTGAGGCTGTATCGGACAGAGCAAACAACTCGGTTGCTGGACGTGACAGACTGTTGCTCCTAACTCCATTAATCCTTGGTTGAAGTTGCGGGCATGTCCTTTTGGGAGCCAATCAGTGGCCACTTGCCAAAGTTTTTTTTGGGTGGAGCCAGCTTTTGGATCGGCATCTAGATTGAGCAACCGACAAAGTACACGGATCACGTTGCCATCAACAACGGGATGATCTTGCTCAAAAGCAATACTTGTAATCGCTCCAGCGGTGTAGGGGCCAATTCCAGGAAGCTGCCGAATAGCCTCATAGTCATTGGGAAATTCACCTGCGTGCTGTTCACAGATTTGTTTGGCTGCACGATGAATGTTACGAGCCCGTGCGTAGTAACCAAGACCTTCCCAGAGTTTGAGAATCGTGGCTTCGTCTGCTGCGGCTACAGATAGGATACTCGGTAGAGCTTTTATCCAGCGGTCATAGTAGTCAAGGACGGTTGCCACCCGGGTCTGCTGCAGCATCATCTCAGAGATCCAGACTCCGTAAGCTGGGTAGTTTTTCCGCCAGGGGAGATCTCGTTGGTGCTCTACAAACCAGGTGAGCAAGGCGTTCTGGAACTGAGATAATTCAGCAGGTGGCATTTTCTGGAAAACAAAAGGATCTGAGAGAAGAAAAAAAAGACTAAAGAAATCCAAGCACTGGTCGATATGTTCATCAGGCATTCAGTGCATCGGAAGCGCCGGGCCAAAAAACGCTAAAGAAATTTTCTCTGGCGTCGATAATAACCGCAAATGGATTTCGTTTTCGTCGTTCCCTTTTTGAGTCAGGAATCTCAATGGCACTTCGGGTCAATTCAAACGTCGCAGCACTAAACGCCTTGCGCCATCTGAATCACACCGAGAAAGAACTCAGCGGCAATCTAGAGCGCCTCTCCTCAGGGCGTCGATTGAATAGAGCAGCTGACGGCCCAGCAGAACTAGTGATTTCAGAGCAGATGAAGGCGCAAATTACTGGCCTGGAACAATCGATTCGAAATTCCGAAACTTCCATCTCTATGATGCAGACCACCGAAGGTGCTCTGAGTGAAGTTAGCTCCATTCTCATCAATCTCCGCCAACTTGCAGTACACTCCGCCAACGAAGCAACCAACGATGAAAAGATGTTGCAGGCCAACCAGGGTGAAATTGAAAATCTTTTGGTAACCTTGAGCAACATCTCCAAAAATACTCAGTTTGGAACCCGTACCTTGTTAGATGGCAGCAACTCCGTCAGTGGTGTTGCAGTAGGCGATGGAATGGACTTCGTGGAAGCCAAGGAATTTACAAAAGCTTCTCCAGCTGAAGGTTACAAGATCAATATCACTCAGCCTGCGACTCGGGCCATGGCTGTCGCCGAAAATACCTTAGCGATGGAAGATATCTACAAGTCCTTCGTCATCAGTGAAGGTGGCCGGACTGTAGAAGTGAATGTCAAAGACAACTTAGATCTCTATCGAGATGTTGAGAGGTTACTCCAAGCCGCTAATACGAGTTTAGAGCCGGGGTTCAAAGAGAAAACAGAGTTGGCTCTACAGCAGCTCGTTGCTAACGAGATGCAACGCCAGATTGATCAAGCCGGTCTTAATCTTGAAGTCATGGTCTACAAACCATTGGATACATTGGGTGATACCCTCTCTGACTTCAATAACTTGGAAGATGTATTGAACAAGCTTGAGCAATATCCTAGTGAAGAGATTCTGGGTGAGTTCAACAAGTTGGCCAATGAAGAAGTGATTGTCATTCGTCACCGAGAGTACGGTAGTGAACCAACCTTTACGGTCACCACAGAGATTGACGATTTCTTCGATATGGATACACCAGCCAATAAGGCAGTGACTGCTATCCCTGGACGAGACGTAGAGGGAACAATCGGAGGCAATCCTGAGTTTGGCGGTGGCGATCCTGCTATTGGTAGAGGTCAACTTTTAAGTGCAGCTCCAGGAACTGTCGCAGAAGGTGTAACGGTTCGTTACGGCGGAGAGCCTGATGATATAATTTATGAAGTCTTCAACCGTCGTGAAAATAAAATTGCTGGCACTCTTCTACGCCAGATGGAGCGAGGTGCAATGGTTGGAGAAGACATCGATGGCTACGTGCATGTCTCTCAGCGTTCTTTAGCCTTTCAGGTTGGTCCCAGCGAAGGGCAGCAACGTAAGATCTCTATCCAAAGCATCAGCCCAACCAAGCTAGCCCGAAATATTGATAACGACAGCCAATTTCGTAGTTTGAATGATATTGAAGTGTTGGATGTGGATTCAGCTCAAGATGCCTTGAAACTAATCGATGTGGCGGTCAGTGAGATTTCCAGTTTGCGAGGAGATCTGGGTTCTTTCCAGAAAAATGCTTTGGAGTCGAACCTGAGTAGCCTGAGAGTGACTCGAGAAAACCTTGTTTCCGCAGAGTCTACGTTGGCTGATGCCGACATGGCCGAAGAGATGAGTAGTCTGGTACGCAACCAGATCCTGATGTCTTCTGGTACAGCAATGCTGGCTCAAGCTAACCAGGTACCACAGTCTGTTCTGACATTGTTGGAGCGAACCTGATGCAGAAACAATATCTTAAACTAAGCTGGTGAGAATTCACCCATGCAAGAGTAGTTGACAGCGAGTATCGAATGAGCCCACAATCAGTCGCACGATGCGACTCCAGTCAGAACCAGTGGTTACTGACACCCTCACCCATACAGATTAGGGAGGTCTCTTGGCAGAGATGAACCCGAATGCGGTCATGGGATTGGGCTCAAAGCTCAACACCTCTGAAATCATTGACCGCTTCATCAAGATTGAGAAACGCCGGCTACAGCCGGTAGAGCAACGCAAGGAAGAAAAGCTCCAGCAAGTAGATGCCTGGGCTGCGCTGCAAACGGAAATCAACAAGCTCAAAGACACAGTTGATTCCCTAGACCGAAAAGACATTTGGGAGGCTAAGAAGATCACTTCCAGCAAGCCAGATATAGTGACAGTGACTGGAGGTGCTTCTGCAGATCCTGGCAAGACAACGATTGCAATTGATTCGATTGCCACTGCACACCAACTGAATTCACCAGGATTTGAAAGTAAGGATGCAGTATTCGGAACGGGTGTGATTAAGATTCAAGTTGGCGAAGAAGACGGTGATACACCAATATTCATCAACATCACTGAAGAAAACAATACTTTGGAAGGTATTCGTGACGCGATCAACGACTCGGGAGCCGAAGTGGAAGCTTTTGTAGCAGAAACCTACGGAGATAAGCCCTTCCGGTTGTTGCTAACCAGTGAGCGAAAAGGAGCTGCGGGAGCAATTCAGATCGAAGTGAAGCTCGAGAGCAGTGAAGAAAATGCTCCGATTCTGGATTTCAGCAACAAGTATGATGAGGCTGCTGAATGGGAAGGAGTGATGCGTCGACGCACACTGGAAGACGCCGCTCTTGGTGAAGATCTGATGAGTTCGACGCCGATTACAGAAGTCACAGGTGATTACACTGGAACGGAAGACAATACATTCACAGTACAGGTGATTCAGGCTGGAGTCATACCAGGTGAAAATGATGTGGTACTGGCATGGGAAGACGAGCTTGGTAGAACTGGGGAATATCGCATCAACAAGTTCAACTACCGAGCTGGTGATGCACTGGAACTTGCCGATGGATTGAGCCTACGGTTGAGTCAAGGTGAGGTAGTCAGTGGTGACTCTTTCCAAGTCAAGGCCCACACAGAGAAATCTCCTGCAATGTGGTGGCTTAACGAAGGAGAACGTGCCGCAAAAGTTGATCCACCAACAGATTGGCAGACACGAGCTGAAGGTAGTGGGATGTATGTCTTCGGAGAATACACGGGCGAAGAAGAAGATACAGTGATTTTCCGGGTCGAAGGCTCTGGTCAGGTCGGTGGGCAGCAGCCCCTTTATCTTCACTATGAATTTATTGAAAGTGGAATGAACGGGAAGTTGAGAATCTCTGAGCCATACTTCAGTTCTGGTGGTGCAGGATCTTCCGAAACAGCGACAGCCTACGATGCTAAGGATGGAGAAGAACTGTTTAACTTGGAGTTTGGTGCCGGCAAAGGTGATGGAGTTCTCTCTATCGGCAATGGACTTTCGATCAAAGTGCCAGCGGGTTTGATTTCAGATGGTGACACTGCAACCGTACAAGTAGAACCGAAAAGTGATCCTGAAGCTGTTAACTTCTGGTGGCAGGAAAAATCAGGTGAAACCACCGGCAAGGTAAGTACAGGCAAGGTTGATGAGTTCATCAAGTTTGAACCCTATGAATTTGAAGAAGATGAACTAGAGGCAGCTGCTGAAGAATCAGGTGGTAAGCCCAAAAGTCGGTACGGTTCATTGGATGATGGAATACAAACTAATGAAGTCTTCAGCACGGCACCGATCGCGATCAGTGGCGACTACATGTCCGGCGAAAATAAGAACTATACCTTCACCGTTGTAGATCGAGGAAATGTCGGAGTAACGACAGAATTGGAGGTGAAGTGGGAAGACGATAAAGGCAATGAGGGCAAGCTCGACTTTGGGCTCAACTATCAGCCGGGTGATGCAGTCCCCTTCGACTCAGGATTGTCCTTGATGCTTGGGGAAGGAGAGTTGCTCGCAGGTGACAAATTTGAGGTCAATGCTACGACAGCAACGGTTCGAGAGGCTAAGGACTTGGTGTTACGCCTTGGAGCAACTCGGGAAGGTGGAGGCCTAGAGATTCGGCGGGACAATAACATGGTTGAGGACTTGGTTCCAGGACTTCGGATGGAAATCTTAGATTCTAGTGAAGAACCAATTACGATTTCAGTATCCGATAACACGGAGGTGGCCCGCGAGAGCATCATCAATTTTGTCGATGCTTACAACACATTCAACGCTACTGCGACCGAGGTGACCAAGTACGATGCTGCTACACAGACTGCGGCTCCCTTACTGAGTGATCGAAATGTAGCACAAATGACCAATGAAATTGCAACAACAGCAATCGGTTCAGTACCCGGTTTGCCACAGACAGACAATATGCTCTTTGCACTTGGGATTCGCATCAATGACAAAGGTGTCATGTCTGTTGATGAGAACAAACTGGATGAGAAAATTGCAGAAAACTTCGAGCTGGTGGCCAACGTCTTTCGAAGTAACGGTGATTCTGATGCACCAGGAGTTGCATTTGTAGGCTTGACTGATAAGACACAAATTAATCCGGAAGGATACGATGTCGAAGTCAGCAAGGTGGCAACTAGAGGGACTTTAACAGGAGGCTCACTACCAGGCACAGTTCTGATCAACTCTAGCAACAACGCCTTCTACCTTTCGAGTGGCAACAAGCGTTCAGAGCTGATTGAGATACGCGAGGGTACTTACACACCAGCTTCACTGGCTCGCGAGATCCAATCACAGCTCCGCCAGGATCGGGTATTAGGAACACGGAGTATCCGAGTGGAGGTTAAAGAAGAAGGCTTGCAATTTATCTCTGATATTTACGGTTCCAAGTCGACTCTAGAGATTGAAGCAGGTGAAGAAAAGAGCCTCTCTGGGCTAGGATTAGGGATGTACGATGCCAAAACTGGAGAAGATGTGGTTGGTACCATCGATGGTATCGAAGCAACTGGTCGAGGACAACTGCTGGTTGGAGCAGATGAAAGTGAAGCTGAGGGCCTACGGCTCTTCGTCACTCTCCCCGAAGATCAAGTCCAAGCCGGAGATCCAGAAGCAAACGTGGTGGTGACCAAGGGAATTGCGGTGCAGCTGAAAGATATCCTACGACGAATCACTGACCCAGCTGGAGGAGATCTGAAGCAAGTGACGAATGACCTGAGCGAGCAGCTTCAATCTTATGATAAGCAGATTAAGACGCTCAATGAACGAATTAGTAATAAGCAGGAGTCCCTGCAGATCAAGTTTGCCAAATTGGATAATACAATGGGTCGTCTGAAGGCTCAGCAGAGTTATCTCACGCAGCAGTTGTCAGCTCTCAACGGCAGCAAAGGTGGTGAAAAGGAGTAGTAGAGCAGGTTTGTGAACGTATCAACCCAAGGAAAGTCATGAGTGCGTACGGGAAGTATCAAAATGCCTACAAGCGGGCTTCGGTCAATACGATGGACCAGAATAAGCTGATCGTGATGCTTTACGATGGGGCGATCAAGAATATTACCTTCGGTGTGGAGCAGATGCGTCTGGGTAACGTAGAAAAGACTCACACTCACCTAGTCAAAAGCAAAAATATTGTTGCTGAATTGATGGCTTCACTCAACATGGATAAAGGTGGTGAGGTCGCCAAGAATCTGCGCTCGCTCTACAGTTACATGTTCGGGCAGTTGATTGAATCGAACATGAGCAAGAATCCTGAGCCCGCGTTACTTGTCCGCAAACTGTTGATGGAATTGCGTGAGGCCTGGGTTGCTATTGGTAAGAAGAGCACTGGGGCTCAGCCTGCTGCTACCACACCACAACCGAGCATGGGACCACAACTGGGAATGGCGCCGCGTGCTGCGGCAGCACTGGGAGGAAGTCCACAGCCACAGCTAAGTAATCCAGCGCAAGCAGGCGAGCGGAAAATCAATTTGAGAGGTTGAAGTAAAAAATCCACCTTTCTTATGAAGGAGTACTAAAGTTTTTCCCTAGAGAGACCGATAAAAGAAACAGTGAAATTTTCTTCCAATCATTGTTTCCAAAAATTATGTCCCCTAGAGGAAAGCATGGCCCAGCTGCCGTACAAGAATTACAATCAGACAAAGATCCAGACTTCGGATCAGCTGTCGCTGATTATTTTGTTATACGATGGATTGTCCCGCTTTTT
>JAQWOT010000291.1 GCA_029245725.1 SAR324 cluster bacterium
TATTTGTAACCAATTATGGTGTGTCCAGCTCGGAAGAGATCATCGCGGCCAGCGAGGTCTCAGAACATATTTCTACAGCAGGGACAGAGGCTTCGGGTACCAGTAACATGAAATTTTCTTTAAACGGCTGCATCCTACTCGGGACCCACGATGGTGCGACAATCGAAATTGGAGAGGAAGTTGGATCAGAGAATATCTTTACCTTTGGGATGAAGGCGAATGATGTTCAGCATTTGAGAGCAAATGAATATGATCCTCAGCAGATCTATAATGAAAATCCCCGAGTACAGAATGTACTAGATCTTGTTGGATCTGGTTTTTTCAATCCCCAAGAGCCTCAACGTTATCGGGATCTTATCGATTCTCTGATTTATAATGATCATTACTTACTTCTTGCAGATTTTGATGCTTACTCTGCTTGTCAAGAGTTAGTTGGAAAAACTTATCAAGATGTTCCTACCTGGACTCAGATGTCGATTGCAAATACTGCCAAAGTTGGCAAATTTTCAAGTGATCGTACGATCAGGGAATATGCAACCCAGATTTGGAATGTCCACCCCTTACTTCATGGAAGATGATTAACTGGCAATGAAGTTAAATTTATTAAGATTTTGTTGGGGCCTGATCCTTTTGGGGTTGCTCCCCACAAATGTTATCGCACAGAACTCAGTCCAACCTGAGCTTTACAACTATCAAACGTTTGGCAATCGTGGCAGTTCCTACACTAGCGTTGCTACTGGTGTGGGAATTTACATGATGGACCGAGAGGACGGTGGTCCACAAAGATATCTGCAAAGTTTAGTGCTGTTTGTTCCGCGGGCCAGTCTGGGTACTGACAGCAAACTTGGAGATCATTTCCTTTTATCATCTGGCCAAGGTCTGGAGATAGTTCTTCATGACCAATGGCGGGACCCTGTAGGGAAAGGAGCCCAAATTTCACTCAGGCATTTGAGATGGAATGCGGCTGCCAAAGCGGAGAATAAAAAGGGAGAACCGGCTTCGACGACCATTTTTCACATGGGTTGGAGTGGCTCTATGGAGGCAATCCCAACGAATTTGGTATGGTTTGTTGGTTTAGATGTCGCCCAGTTGTTTCTTCCAGGGACTAGCTATGGTGAAATCCAAGGTGCAGTTGGTCTTCGCCTAAACTGGTGACCTAAGAAATTCCATATTTCTCATTTTCATTTCAATTCATCTCTCCAAATCTGTGAAGTCGATCCGTGAGTTCAAAGTCAAAGTCCTGCAAAAGGATGGCTCTAGAAACTCCCTTCTTGATGCTGTTGCCGTTGAAGAACCTCTTGAAATCAGGTTGTCTGTTGATGGCTTTACGCTTCGGGTAGCTACAACGATGCGTACCCCAGGTAATGACAAAGAATTGGCTCTTGGATTCCTTTGGTCAGAAGGATTAATTAGGGACATAGAGTCGATTCAGTCAGTGAAAAGATCGTCAGACCCCAGGCTGGAAGTTTCAGAAAATGTAATTGTTGTGGAACTATCTGCAGGAACTCGAGTTGCCTGGAGCCGCCTGAATCGAAGAACAGCTGTGCAATCTAGCTGTGGAATTTGCGGGCGTCAGTCTCTACAAAGCCTCAAAAATTTTGAAATAAGTCAACCTAGGGGAGCTCCCTGGCCAGGGGATCTATCTCTAGGGACTTTTTTGGAGCAGCTCTCTAGCTCACAAAATATGTTTCGAAGTACTGGAGGTGTCCACGCCTCAGGACTTTTCCATTACGATGGGAATTTGATTTGTTTGAGAGAGGATGTTGGTCGGCACAACGCACTTGATAAAGTTGTTGGCTGGAGTCTGGATAAGAAATTCGTTCCTGCTGAGGATGCGATTTTGTTGGTGAGTGGCAGAATCAGCTTCGAGTTGGTGCAGAAGGCACTTCTAGCGGGAATCCCAAACTTAGTCGGAATTGGAGCCCCAAGCTCCCTTGCAATAGAATTAGCTGAAGAATTTGATCTGACCTTGCTTGGATTTCTGCGAGAAAACTCTGTGAACGTTTACTCTGGTGACTGGCGCATTAGTCGATTGTAACTTAACATTCAGAATTGATTTGATAAACGAGTTAGCTCTGCCTAAGGCTCACTCTGATAGAACTAGAGTATCTTCAGGAGCCCACCCAATCCAAAGTCCCTCGCCTTTTTTTGGACGGATGGAACTTCGGCTGAGGTTCGTGAGTGTTGCACATAAAAAAGGACCCGCATCCGTCTTCAGGTACACATGGCTCTCACTTCCATGGTAAACGACCGCATCGACTTCCCCAGGGAAAGAAAAGTAAGAAGACGGAAGAATCTCGCTTGAGATTCTAAGCTTCTCTGGGCGAACGGCGAGGTGAAGCTTACTACTCACTCTCTCAAA
>JAQWOT010000292.1 GCA_029245725.1 SAR324 cluster bacterium
AAGACATTCACGACTTAGATCGAATCACTCAATAGTCTCCTACGGTGCAACCTGGCCAGGTTGCACCGTAGGAGACTGTGCTATAGTAGATCTTAAAGGATGTTAGAAATTTCTTTGAAGTTACTCATCGATAAACTCAACAATGCTTTGGCGCTAACGCAAAACTGGAAAAGTTTAGATACATTTCACATTTGAAATTTTCTCTTTTCAATCATTGAGAGACTAAAGTCGTCAACTATTTAAATTTTTTGTTGTTGGATTTACGAACCTCCGACCATATTTTCTTGTTGGTAACTCGTTATTCCGATCTTTTCAATCAAACCCAATTGGGTTTCAAGCCAGTCAATATGCTCTTCCTCACTGCTTAAAATTTTCAGAAACAACTCCTTAGACACATAATCTTTTACTTGCTCGCAATAAGAAACTGCTGACACCAAGTCGGGATGGACTTTCTGTTCAAGCTTTAAATCATTCTCTAGAATTTCTAGGGTGTTTCTGCCAATTATAAGTGGATTCAAGCGTTGCATCTGCGGTATGCCATCCAAGAACAAAATTCGTTCTGTAAGCCAATCAGCATGGTTCATTTCATCAATTGATTCATGGTACTCGTAATCAGCCAGGCGCTTTAGTCCCCAATCTTTCAGCATCCTCGAATGCAAAAAATACTGATTGATTGCTGTTAGCTCGTTGGTCAGAACAACATTCAAATGTTCGATAACTTTTTGATCACCCCTCATGTAATCCCTCCTATATAAAAATCAGAATTTTATTAAAATTAAATATTATCAGCTATTTGTCCAATGATGGATTAATATTTATTATCACCTCAAAACTCAAATAGCAAACAGAGGACAACAACGATGTTTTTCTAGCAAAATTTATTTAATTTCCAATCATTTATAAGCCCTTGACACCAACATGAGATTCTTGCTGCCGTTAGCTCCTTTTGAGAATATTGATCAAGTGCAAGGCCATAAAATACTTGATTATTATTGTATGTTGTAAGCGCTGCTGACTGCTCGAAGCAGTAGTTGGTCAAAAATATTTGGGTTTTAAATTTTGAATCAAATGAATTTTTACTTATCAAACTTAACTCTTTTCGAAAATTTTGCACCGGCCAGTATCCAATTAATTTGGCATGACATTCTTTAAGTAACCAATTTGCTAAGTGACCAAGACCATCAACAAAAGTACAACAGAAGGTTTCTTGATCCCCAAGACCAAAAAGGGCTACTGGCTTGTTTTGGAGTTCACTGGGAGTTGTTGTTGAGACAATTTCAGACCAATCATCTTGTAATTGACCATTATAGTAAGTTGGTGATCCCATTACTATGAATTCATAATTTTTCCAATTCGGAGTTCCATTTTCATAAAGATCAAACGTATCAATATTTACGTTGGTTATTCTACGACAAAATTCATCCTTAATTAATTTTGCTGTTTTCGCCGTGGACCCATTACTGGTTCCATAGCAAATACATATTTTTGGGGATTTCATTTTTGAGGTTCTTTTCTAAAATATTCTCTAGAAATTTCTATTAAGTAACTTTTATTTTTTTTATTACCTTTTTTTTTGATTAGTCAATAGTAATTTTTTTCAGATATCATCTTTTTCAAAACCCTATTTGACAGAAAAGAATCCATTTTCTGATTCTCAAGTCTAAAATCTTTTTGCAATCTGCATTAAGAAATCAATTGAGCCTCACACATGTTGGTATCAGTTCAGCTGAGAATACATTTTGATATTTGAACGGTATAAAAGATATTTGGTTCAAATTTGAATCATAATAAAATCATTGCAAAATCTCACCATGAGTAACGCAGTAATTTTTTTTCTTTGAAAATACATTAATTTCAATATTTTAAAAATCTTTGAATTAGATTTTCCGAATGAACTCATTACGACTTCAACTACATTATAATTACTTTCTGGGACCAACATGGGTGTGTTGAAAAACCATGTTTACATTCCCAAGTTGAGTGTGTGCTCTTGGTAGGCCTCTTAAGCAGTCAGCATAATGACTATGTTCTCACATCAGAAAAATTACAAAAATATTCACCTTCTAATTAAATCTAGATAGCTACAAACAACTTATCAAAAAAATTTATCATTTTATAAGCTTAAATTATTGAAAATATTATATTTATTATTATATTATAATAATATTTCTTGATTTTTTAGAATGGTATTTCATCTGCCTTTATGAATAAATTTGATCCTGACATTTGATTGCTTAATTTGAAAATTTTTATTGACTAATTTTTTTATTTAGTATTAGCTAA
>JAQWOT010000293.1 GCA_029245725.1 SAR324 cluster bacterium
ATTTTCAATAGTACTAGCTGCGGTGTCCAACGCTACCGTTGCCAAGCCTGCCGACGGATCTTTCAGACGCTACAACGTGGCAAAGATCCAGCCCTCAAAGAACAGCCCTGTCAGCTCTATCTAGAAGGGATGGGGAGGCGAGCTATCGGCCAGGTTCTTGGCATCCATCACAAGACTCTCTCTCGCTGGTTGGTGCAAGCTGCCCAAGCACTCCCAGCCAGCCCACCACAGACCGAAGCCTGCTCTTTCATCGAAATCGATGAACTCCGCACTTTCATCACAAAAAAAAGTCCCAATGTTGGCTCTGGCTGGCGGTGGACTCCATCTTTGGCAAGGTCCTCGGCTTTGTCTGTGGAAGAAGAACGATCAAAACAGGTAGGGTCCAGCAGATCAAGCACCTACCGACGATGGGCTATGGCACGGACTTGCTGAAGGGCTACGAGAATTTCATTCCACACGCCAAGCATTACGCGGGAAAGATCTTCACCACACAAATCGAATCACTCAACTGCCGACTCAGACATTATCTAGCCAGGCTCCATCGTAAAACGCTTTGCTAGAGCAAATCAAAAACGATGTTGGAAGTTTCTTTGAAACTGCTCATCCACAAGCTAAACAACCCTTAAGCTCCAACGCCGAGTTTTCTCTAGTATCATGCTGTCTATCGCCGAGTGATTTGAGATAGACTAGCAATTTTCAAATCAATTTGAGTCTCATTCTCCTGGGATGACGCGCAGTCGTTTATTCATATTATTCCGAAAAATAATATTTATACTTTGATTAAGTGCGTTGTCTCGTTCTAGATTGCTTCATGTTAGGAAGGATCAATCTCTATTTATTATTTAGATAATTATAATTACTAAATAAACTAAAATTTAAGATTACCAATCCCCTGATTTCCTAACCACAGATCTCAGTTCTTAGTGGTGAACATTAAGCAAATCCACATGTAGAAACTAAATATTTTGGCCGAGAGTTATGACTCCCCAAATGGATTCTATAATAGCGTCTTTAGGGCGCATGAACCGTCCACAATTATCGAAAGTAATTGAGAAATGGGGTAATGAATCCTTGGAAGGATATGGTCAACTCTGGTGGCAAGGACCGAAACGGCCACTACCACTGGAACCGGAACTGATCCAGGCATTCAAAGAGACTTGGCAGCAAATGGGCTGGGCTGATGTACTTGTCAAGCAGTTGCTCCAGGAACTAGAGCAGAAGCGTGTGCTGCAAACAACAATGCACTTGACTCCTACAGAAGGTCCTACATTTCTGGCTTCTCATCAGTTGGCAACACTCAGGCAACCTCAAACTTCGAACTATCTTGTCGGAGCGTATTCGGGTGTCCCTTTCTCAAACGCTGCATGGTCAGGTGCAATCAACTATGGAACTAAGACTTCGCTAGAGCAAATTTTATATCCATCGAATCCATTATTTCGACAGGCTCAGTCAGCAGTAATTGATCGTATTAGAGATGGTGACCATCCTCGATTATCTTTAATTCCTAGCAAGTGGAGAGATGGTCTTGTTGATAGAAGTGCTATTCCAGATAGGCTGAACGAACTTTTTTCTGATCTTCTGCCAGGGGTGAGAGAAAACTCACTTAGGTCAATTGTTCCAAAGAACTTTTACGATAATTGGGCTTTATCCTTTTCTGAACAATTAACACGTACTGTACTGCATAATAATCGAATCTATTTCTTCAATCTAAATGAAGTAATTAGAAAGTATCTAATAAATGTTCTAAAAGATGATTTACACTGGCTTACTCAAATATTTTCAGATCCCTTGAAAATAAAATCTTTGGAAAAAGAATTAGCAAACAACTGGTTTGTTGCTGAGATAGATAAGCAAGGCAAGAAAAAAGTTGAGCAGATTCATCTGCAGAATAGATGCTTCAAAAGCACAACGATATCAATTCCTGTAGACCCTGAATCTATTATTTCTATGTTGAACGAACATAGATTCTGCCCTGGACTTACTCTATGTTTCTGGATTCTGGCTTTTTATAATGGAATACGTTGTTTAGGAGGCTTTGAACAAATTGAATATCTCACTGAATTAGATTCAAAGCTCAACCAATTAAAATCCCTAAATCTAATCAACTACTCTTCAGATCAAATATCTTTTTTGACGACTGGTAGATGTATTGATCAAGATTATGAAATCTATCCAATAGATGTGTTTTTAGGGAACTCAAAACTTCCATTACCCGAAGGAACATTGTTGAGTTGGTTACAGCCAATCATATCAAGATTAACATCGAGAGTACTTCGGTATTGATCTCAGAGCAATTTTGATTTTCTTAAACTGTTACTCATGGACGAGTGCTACCTCTATTTGAAAGGAATCATCATGTCAGTAATTCACTGCCAACTACAAAACAGTCTTCACAAAACGGATTCTCTGTCCCTAAATCCATCTGGAGCTTTGCCCAAGTTACTGCTGAGAACACAGCAGATGAGAGCCATAGCACAAAATTTGGCCGACCGAGATTCGTCAAATACTAATAAGAAGCTAATGAATGCTCTAGATTTGATTGATCGAACTGCTGGACCAAAAACAATTGTGATTAATCCATCTACACTTGGTTCGAAAGTAATGCAGCAGAGTCTTGAGGGCAACATTGATCATGTAAAAATCGCTGCAGAAAACCATAGTGCAGCTTTTTCTACCCCTTTAGATCTTGGATTACTGACTATGAAAAAATTGATAGATGATTCCCTACAAACTGTTCAATAGCATCTATTCAATACAGTTTCTTGTTTGGGAAAATATTTAAGAAAGCTTTTATTGAAAGGTTTTCTTAATCTTGTAGGGGCAAGATTTTGAGACACTCTGGTCATTGATGAGCAGACTACTTGAGTAATAAAAGGATTTATGACACTTCCGCGCATTAATACGAATATTCCTGCAATGAGAGCGCATCGCAGCTTGCTCACAGTCAACGAAGCAGGACAAAAAAACATGGAGCGCTTGGCCTCCGGTCTTAGGATCAATCGTGCGGCGGATTCTCCTGCTTCTCTTGTTGTTTCTGAAAGGATGCGGGGTCAGATTTCTAGCTTGAATCAAGCAATTGAGAATAGTGAGGTTAGCGTATCTCTGGCGCAAACGACTGAAGGTGCGTTGACAGAAATCAATCGAGTGTTGGTCAACATGCGCCAATTAGCGGTGCACGCATCAAACGTTGGGGTGAATGATCCACAGATGATGGAAGCCGATCAAGCCGAACTGCGTAATTCCATTGAGATGATCGAAAGGGTTGCCAAAGACACCCAATTCGGAACCAAAGCCCTACTGGATGGCAGCAAGGGAGCTAATGGAGTCGCCACAGGAAATGGGCTCTACTTTGTGGCTGCTGGAGAGGATACGAAAAGTTCTCCGACTCAAGGTTATGAAGTTACTATCAGCCGGGCAGCATCGCAGGCGACGAGAACAGGTACAACTGCCCTCACTCAGGAAATGATCGATGCTGGTGAAGTGCTCACCCTGACGGAAGGTGGCAGGACTGTGCAAATGCAGACAGACAAAAGTATGACTGTGGAGACGGTGTTTAATGATTTGCAGCGGCGGGCGACGGATGCCGGGCTCAATTTGGAATTGTCCGGAGATGACAATGGCCTCCTCACGGTGCGACATCAGGATTATGGCAGCGGTGCAATGTTCACAGTTGCGAGTTCCAGTGCAGGTGTTTTGTCTGAAACAGGGAACGTGCCATTCCATGTAGATAATGGTCGTGATGTGGCTGGGGAAATTAATGGAGAAGAAGCTCTCGGTGAAGGGCAACTTCTGAAGGGGAGAGATGGGAATTCAAATACTGCCGGGCTCACTGTCCGTTATGCAGGAGAGCTAGCACCTCCTGGTGAGGTGGCTGGAAATGTTACAGTCACACAGAATTCATTGATCTTCCAAATTGGACCAAATGAAGAGCAAACCAGTATGCTTTCGCTTCGAGATATGAAGCCAACTTCTCTGGCTAACGGAATCAGCAATGAGAGCAACTACCGATCTCTTGCAGACCTGAATCTAACAAGTTTTCAAGGAGCTCAGGATGCAATACGTCTCATCGACAAAGCAATTGATGAGACGACTTCATTTCGTGCGGGCATTGGAGCTTTCCAAACTCATACTCTGGAAAGCAATCTGAGTTATTTGCGAGTTGCGGCTGAAAATGTGACGGCTTCAGAATCTTTAATTCGAGATGCAGATTTTGCCAAGGAAATGGCAGATTTTACTCGAAACCAGATTGTTCAACAGTCTGCTGTGTCCATGCTGGCCCAGGCAAATAACCACCCAAGGAGTGTGTTGGCACTGCTGAACGCGTAATGGGAAAAGGGTCAGATGCCCTAGGGAGATTGGATGAGCTATAAGAACGCTTAAAATTTTACTCTGGGTAAGCTCATCCATAGCTCTCCAGGTATCTGGGGCCATAACTGTAAAATAAACCAAGGCAGTTGCGGAAGATGGACTTCTGAAGTCTTTCTTCTGGAATTGCCACACTTACTCACAAGTTGTTTGTTGAGTGAGATCGGCAAATTCTTTTCTCATCATTCCCTTCTTAAAAGGGAAAGTTTGTTCTTTGAAACCCAATTTTTCTATCTAATACAGTAGCTTGAGTCTACCCATGATAGAGTGTTGATGGGGATGATGTCCACAAGTGAATAAATAACCATTTGAATTTATGCGGTTTCATTCTGTGGATTGCTTCCGTCCATCTACATCTGAATCTATCTTGGATAGACCGCATTCTGGCAGGATTCCGAATTTGAGATGTCAATTTCTGATTTTCGGATGATCCAATCTAGCTCAAAGTAATAGGTAGTAATGAACTCGCCGAGAAGCGTGCAGCAGTTTGCTAGTCTTGTAAACTCGTAAACTGCTGAATTTTCCGTGCAGACGTCGGCGAATTGCAAGCAATCTAGATTATTAAAGTATTTTAGATTGTCTTATTCTGAAAACAGTTTTGAGCAGAATTGCTGAGAATAGGTCTGCCATCTGTTGCCTTTAAAATCACTGCCAGGGGAAGGCGGTGAATAAGAGTCCATTTGTGACACATGGATGTGTTCAAACCGGATTCTGCAGATCATGGATGATCGAAATAATCTCAATTGTTTTAATTGTACACATACTAAGGAAGGTACTATGACACTTCGCGTAAATACAAATGTTGCTGCCCTAAATGCTCATCGCAACGTACAAAAAGTTAATGCTGATTCTGTAAAAAACCTTGAGCGTCTCTCTTCTGGGATGCGAATCAACACAGCAGCCGATGGCCCAGCCAACCTAGTTGTGTCTGAGATCATGCGCTCACAAATCAGTGGTCTGAAGCAAGCCGTCGAAAACTCAGAAAATGGGGTTTCCATGGTGCAAACTGCTGAGGGTGCACTCAGCGAAGTTAATCGTCTTTTGACCAACATGCGACAATTAGCAGTACACGCATCCAACGTAGGTGTGAATGACGAGAGAATGGTGGCTGCTGATCAGTCTGAATTTGCAAATTCAGTCAAATCAATCAATCGAATTGCAACGAATACTCAGTTTGGTGACAAGCAACTATTGGATGGAAGCCGTGGTGCTAACGGTGTTGCTAATGGTGCCGGTCTACAATTTGTGTCTGCTAGTCCAAACACAAAAACTTCACCGACTAAAGGCTATGAAGTAGCAATTACACAAGCTGCAACAAGAGCTCAAATGGAAGGTGGTACAGCATTAGATCAAGATATCATTAATGCCGGTGAGAGCCTGACTGTAACTGAAAATGGTCGTACCATCCAGTTCAGCACGAAAGAGGGTGATACTGTTGAAAGTACTATCAACGAACTGAAGCGCCAAATACGTGATGCTAACCTCAAAGTGGAAGTCCTTGATGAAAGCTTTGATGACGGTATTTTGCGTCTACGCAACATTGAGTATGGTAGCAAAAGTACGTTCTCCGTCTCTAGTTCAACACCAGGTGTTCTGTCAGCTCGAGCAAATGTAACGGATCAGGCAGCACCCGGTCAAGATGTATCAGGAACGATCAATGGAGAAGAAGCGATTGGTGATGGTCAAATCCTGGCTGGCCGCAGTGGTAATCAGAACACGGAAGGTCTGAAGGTTCGCTACACAGGTGAAGAAGCTTCTGAAGAGGCTGGGACTGTCACTGTTCTGCAAAATTCACTGATTTTCCAGACTGGTTCAAATGCGGGTCAAACAGTCTCAGTATCTCTACGAGATATGAAGGCTAGCTCATTGGGAACTGGTGTCGCTAATAAAAGTGATTTCCTTTCGTTAGAGGATATCGATCTGCAAAATTTCCAAGGAGCACAAGACGCTATTAAAATCATTGATAAAGCAATCAATGATACAACCTCAACTCGTGGAGAACTAGGTGCTCTACAAAAAAATACTCTAGAGTCAAATATCAGCACTCTTCGTATTGCTGTAGAGAACATGGTTGCATCTGAGTCTGTAATTCGAGATGCCGATATGGCTTCAGAAATGGCAGCATTTACACGCAACCAGATTCTTCAGCAATCTTCTATGTCTGTCCTTGCTCACGCAAACCAGAATGCACGTAATGTAATCAGTCTGCTAACAGCCTGATTCAGATTGTTTTCCTGGTGCTGTCCCGAAAAAGGACAGCACCGGAGAAAATATCTTGCAGACTCAATAAGAGCTTCTTTTGTGGAAGGTAGCTTTGCTATCTTGCACTGAAGGCGTTCTTTGAAATTACTAAAAATTACTGGCAAGCCCGTTTCGTCAGTCTGGATCTACTGGCTTTTGAAGAAGGGGTGTCATCGTATGATTTTGTTATGAGAAGTGAATATTTCTCTAGGCATGGAGAACTGTACCGATGTTTCCGTACTGACTGCCCTTCAGAACTTTTCCAAAAAATTTCTGACTACACCAAGTCATCAAACAGCTTAAGTATGTAACACTGGCAGTGGACAAGCCACTTTTGCATTTTGCCGACATTTTCATCGAGTAGTCGACTCTGATACGAGTAATCAGCGAATGTTACAGATTCTTCAAATCCTGGTCTATAGTGTCTTCATGGTTGTAAAGACACGACACTGGCAGATGAATGTGGACGTAATCGCTATGGCACAGATCTTATAACGGTTCGCTCTGAAACGGTTTAATCCAGAAGTACAATGAGTTCTCATGTCAATAGGGTTCTTTGTGGCTTGTAGTCGTAAATTGGTGCGAATCAATCTAAATGTGGATCAAGTGATCGAACAATTTTACCAGCACGTCTTTGGTTACCATTGATCTCTAAAACGTTGCTTAGTCTAGACAAATTATGGTGATCTTAAGTGGGCTTTTCTGACTTTTGAATACTGTGAGTCCTCAATGAAGCTTGAGCAGAATCTCACCCAAGTTTTGGACTATTTGAGAAGCTTATCAGCTTGTCGTCGCTATCAAATCTCTCATGGGAGAAATCCGGTACTTCTCGTCGAAGTTGAACTATGGAAGGTTTAGGGAGTGAGGAAAAGAATAAGGATCGCTAGCCAGTAATCGTTTACTTTGGAATTATCTTAATAATTTTTATTATTTAGATTTGTTTACAGATTTTCTTTGTGCGGAGAGTTTCCGCAATTAATTTCACCCTGGATGGGGTGTATTTTCAGACGACCAGTTCATTCGATTGGACTGTAGCGTGGTCTCATGGAAGAGACGACCGTCATCGCAATCAACAGACCTACAAGGAGTTAGTATGAGTCTGCGAATCAATAATAATGTAGAGTCCCTCAATGCCCACAGGCATTTGATCAACAACGACAAGCAACTCTCCAAATCAATTGAGCGCTTGTCATCCGGTCAGAAGATCAACCGTGGAGCCGATGGTCCGGCTTCTCTGGTAATTTCTGAAGGGATGCGAGCTCAAATTGGCAGTCTCCAGCAGGCCGCTGACAACAACGAGGCAGCAATTTCACTGGTACAGACAGCAGAGGGAGCACTCAACGAGGTATCGAAACTGTTGGTGGATGTGCGTCAGCGGTCGGTGTCTGCGGCCAACCTTGGGATCAATGATCAGAACTCGGTCAATGCCTCTCAGAAAGAGATTGAGAACGCCCTGGAGGCAATTGACAGAATTTCGAACAACACTCAGTTTGGTAGCAAGAACTTGCTGGATGGCAGTGCTTTGGATGCTGACGGCAATCCATTGGTATCGTTTCAGATTGGAGCGAACCAGGGTCAGATAGCCAGCGTGAGTCTACCGAATGTTTCGACGAGTCAGCTGGCAGTAGGAGTTTCGAATGACAGTGGCTTTGCGAGTTTGGCCGATCTGGATGTAACGACGGGTCAGGGTGCTGAGGACGCGATGGGAGTGGTTGACAAGGCGATTGAGGAGATTGCGGTCGCTCGAGGTGACTTGGGAGCGTTCCAGAAGAACACCCTGGAGTCTAATCTGACAAGTCTGAGAATTGCGTCAGAAAACATGACAGCTGCAGAGTCAACTATCCGCGACGCAGACATGGCCGTGGAGCTGGCAGCGTTTACACGTAACCAGATCATGACACAGTCAGCGACCGCCCAATTGGCCCAGGCCAATGCAATGCCCAAGAATGTTATGGCTCTCTTAGCTAGCCAGTGATTAGAGCTTCTTAGGGCTATTTTTCTAAGTTTTTTTTCGGATAGTACTTAGTTCTTTGAGCTTGGTTTAGCCCAGAGAACCGCTAGTGAGCAAAATGAAATAGGTACCTGATAGCTCAGAGTTCCTAGTTCTGTTATAAATTAAGATAATCTTTATTATCTTAATTTATAAAATGATCTTTCTTTGTGCGGAGTATTCCGCAATTAATTTCACCCTGGATGGGGTGTATTTTCGGACGACCAGTCCATTCGATTGGACTGTAGTGTGGTCTCATGGAAGAGACGACCGTCATCGCAATCAACAGACCTACAAGGAGTTAGTA
>JAQWOT010000294.1 GCA_029245725.1 SAR324 cluster bacterium
AAAAAGGAATTATATTTGTATCTGCCCACTATGGTAATTGGGAATTAGGACCGATAATAATTAAAAAACTTAACCTAGAGCCACTATCTTTATACAGAAAATCTAATAATAGATTTATAGAAATAAATCACATCTCTAAAATCAATCACGCCTCTCCTGATGGCATCAAAATGAGCGGTGAAGCTGAATTGACTGATTAAATCTGCAATCCAAACAGGAAATAGATTATTTAATGAGTCAGTAAAAACACCCCAACCCAAAAGGACTAAAATTAGACAGATGACAACACTGAGAATAAAGCTGATCACCTGATTCTTCGTGAGAGCTGAAGTGAATATTGATATTGCTAGATAAGCTCCTGCCATTAGAAAACTCCCCAAATATCCTGTAAAAATTGGTCCGTAATCAGGTTGTCCTAGATAATTTACTGTAATGATCATTGGAAAAGTTAGCAGGAGGCCTAGGCCAATAAAAATCCAACCAGCCAGAAATTTTCCTAGCACAGCTGTGAAAGGATGTATTGGAAAAGTCAGCAACAATTCGGCTGTTCCTGAACGACGTTCTTCAGCCCAGAGCCTCATACCGACTGCAGGAATTAGGAAGAGATATAGCCAAGGATGAAACAAGAAGAAAATTTCAAGGCTGGCTTGTTGTGATTCGTAAAAACCTCCCAAGAAAAATGTGCAACTGGTGGATGCCATCAAAAATACTATGATAAAGATATAAGCAACTGGTGACCGAAAGTATGCATAAAGTTCGCGTTCGAAAATGGGGACTATTCCGTTCATACTGCCTCCATTGCAGTCATTTGGCGGAATACCTCGTCTAAACGACCTTTTTCCACATACATCTCTGCAATTTTGACGTTGTTCTGATCGAGACGTTCCTTGACTTCTTCCAAAATGGGTTTTCCTTGCTTTGCCAAAATAACGAATCCCAGGGTTTGGTGGTTGGAACCATGGATCTCAACTTTGTCAACAGAGGGAATACCGAAGAGAATTTGTTGAATATCCTGATTGGATTGTGCACTAATTTTTAAGTTAATTGCGTTGTGGTAGATGGACTTCGAAAGAAGTTCTTCTGGAGTTCCATCACCAACAATTTTGCCTTCCGAGATGATGATTGCTCTGGAGCAAATTGCCTCAACCTCCTCTAGAATATGGGTAGAAACTAAAATTGTCCGATCTTCCTTCAATTGGTTGATCAGTTTTCGAACCTCATGTTTTTGGTTCGGGTCGAGGCCATCTGTGGGTTCATCTAATAGTAAGACGGGTGGGTCATGAAGCAGGGACTGAGCAAGACAGGTACGCTGGCGGTAACCTTTTGAAAGAGTCTCAATAAGTTGATTTCTTACAGTCTTCAATGAGGTTTCTTCCAGAACTTTTTCAATTTGGAAATCTAACCTTTTCCCTTTAAGTCCCCTAACTTTGCCAGCGAATCTCAGAAACTCTTCTACCTGCATTTCACTGTAGGAAGGTGCACTCTCTGGAAGGTAGCCAATTTCCGCCCTTGCTTTGATTGATTGTTTGGTGACACTGAGGCCACAAATCAAAGCATCCCCACTGCTTGGCTGTAGATAGCCAGTTAACATTTTCATGGTCGTAGATTTACCTGCGCCGTTTGGACCCAAGAAGCCAAGTACCTCGCCCTTTCGAACTTGAAAAGAAACTTTATTGACAGCTTGAAATTTTCCAAAATTTCTTGATATTTCAATAACTTCAATCATTATTTTAACTATTTTATGATGTGGTGTTCTTTCAAGAAAGAATCATTACCAGATGTAATTTGAAATCTTAAAAATCACATCAGTTTCTTCAAATGAATCATTGAATTTTTACCAATCCTAATAAATGATTTTCGGTAATTTGCTAATTTTGCAAGATGAATTGAAAGAAAGATTGTGAAGTGATTGATCCCAAAAACTTAGTAAATCCACATTTGGCCGGAGATAGCTTTTTTGAAAAGAGAAGTAGTCGAGGTATTCTCCTCCTTCACGGTCTTACTGCAACAACTAACTCTGTTCGCCCGATAGCCAGTCCACTTGGTGAACTCGATTGGACTATTTCCGCACCATTACTTCCGGGTCACGGAGAAAGTCTTGAAAAATTAGACACAACCACTTGGCGAGATTGGGCCGAACGGGCAGAACAATGCTGGCAACAATTGAATGATCATTGCTATGAAACCTTCGTGGCTGGTGAATCCGCTGGAGGTCTGCTTGCGCTTTGGCTGGCATGTTTACAGACCATTCGTCCAAAAAAGATGGTTCTTGTTGCGCCAGCACTTCAGTTAAATCTCCCAAATTGGAAAAGGCATTTGATCTGGCTGCTTGCATTCTTTAAAAGTACCTTTCCCAAAGAAAAAAATAGAAGTGATCTAGAGTGGCAGGGCTACTCAGAGCACTCCTTGAAAGCCGTGTTGCAATTGATTGGTCTTCAGGATCTAGTTTTGGAAATTCTCCCACAATTGGAGCAAAAAATTCTTGTTGTAGAAGGTGGACAGGATGATGTGATCGGTCCTGGAGTAAGTAGTCTTTTGCAAAAGCAGTCGAAAAGATCTGAAGTGAAATCTATATTCGTTGAGAAAGCAGGCCACCACCCTATGTTGGAACAAACTTCTCAAGACTATGTTTTATCAGAGATAGTGAATTTTCTTCAAAAGAGTTGACTAGATTTGCAGCATGACGACATGAATAAAATAGCTCAGAATCAACCAAAGACTCTATATCTACTGAGGCATGCTAAATCTGCTTGGGACAATTCAAAACTTTCTGATTTTGATAGGCCACTGAATAAAAGAGGCAAAGAGAATCTCTTTGGTCTGGCGAATGTCGCAGCGATGCTGAACTCTCCACCGGAGTTGATAGTAACTTCACCCTCAAGGAGAACGCTTGATACTTCAACTGGTTTTTGTCGGGGAATGTCTACACCCTTCACAATTGAAAAAGAAAAGGAGCTTTATCACGCCTCTAAAGAAGACATACTTTGTAGAATTCAGAAAGTTCCAGAAAAGATCCAATCACTTCTGATCGTTGGTCATAATCCAGGTTTAGAAGAATTTATCTCTTGGATTCTGTTAGGATCCATAGTTTCAATTCCTCTGAAGATGACCACGGGTTCGTTTGTTCAGATGAACTTGAATGTCTCTTTATGGTCTGAAATGGCTCCTCAGAAAGCAACCCTACAACTCATGATCCCAGGCAGATTCAACTCAAAATTATCAATATAATTTTTTAATAGCCACACTTTGGACCATATGCAGCAGAGTAGACTTATTTTAATTTTCTTGTTAGATTAAATGTAATTTTTCCACATAAATTTTAATGGTTTAATTGGTCCTCACATGACAAAGCTCCCTAGTTTTCGGGACCTGTCGTGGCAGGATTTGGAATCAGCTTCATCGACGTTTCTTGTCAACCGTATTCGCAGAGAATTAGGGTTGTCAAAGGTAGTTGCAGAGCTTCTGACAATTCGCCAACTAGAAAAGTTGGAGGAAATTGAAGCTTTTTTGTATCCCTGCTTTGAGCATTGTTCGGATCCTTTCTTGATGGCTGATATGGAGACAGCTGTCGAGAGAATTTTGAAGGCTCTTAGCCATGGGGAATCTTTGGTTGTCTACGGAGATTATGACGTTGATGGTACCGCTGGTGCGGTAATTCTATATCGATATCTCAAAAGAATCGGTCTTAGGGCGCATTATTTCATCCCCGAGCGCTTGAAAGACGGCTACGGACTGACTGAGACAACCTTGGTTGAGCTCAAAAGCCGAAAAACGGACCTCATTCTAACCGTTGATAACGGAGCAACTGCTGTAGAAGAAGCTCTGATAATTCGTGAACTTGGCATGGAATTGCTGATCACGGATCATCATCTTCTAGGTGAAGAGATTCCAAACGCTACGGCAATGATCAACCCTCATCAACCCAACTGTAAGTATCCTTTCAAGGGTTTGTGTGGTACTGGTGTGGCTTATAAGCTTTTACAAGCCTTGGATCAAACCTTGACAGAGAAGGGTTATTGGCAGGGGACAAGCTACATTAGGCCGAATTTAATGAGGGATTTGGATTTGGTATGCCTTGCAACGATAGCTGATAGAGTACCTCTGACAGGCGAAAATCGATTCTTTGTTCAGGCTGGTTTGGAAGTGCTGAACGATCACCCCCGGCCCGGACTTCAGGCGTTGATGAGAGCAAGTAATCAGCGAGGTAGAATAACTCCCACCACAATCAGCTTTAAAATAGCTCCTAAAATAAATGCAGTGGGGCGACTCAGTGACCCACGTATCGGTGCCCGCCTCCTACTTTCGCACTCCTTGAACGAAGCCAGGCCCTATGCTGATAAATTGCTTCAGTTGAACAGCGAACGTCAAACAATCGAGAGAGAAATTTTTCATAGTGCTTTGAGACAGGCTTCTGAACAGAAGCACCTCAACGCGATCATTTTGTTTGATGAGAACTGGCATCCGGGTGTGATGGGGAATATTGCGACTAAGATTTCCCGCCAATTTCAAAAAACCACATTAGCTCTGACTCGAAACCAAGGAGAGCTTCTTGGTGGTAGTGCACGAAGTTTAGACGGGTTTGACGTGCGCTCAGTACTTGAAAACTGTTCTGATGTTTTAGAAAGGTTTGGTGGTCATCAGGCTGCAGCTGGTCTGAGCTTGATGGCGAAAAACATGGAAGCTTTTTGTGAACAATTTCAATATTTAATGGGAGGAAAAGAATTAGAGAAACAAATTGGTGAGAATTTTTTAGAAATAGAAACTTGGATAAATGAAGAAGACCTGACTCCCCAGTTAGCTAGCGATTTAGTAAGACTGGCACCTTTTGGTACCAATAATCCCGAACCAGTGATTGGAATCAGGCAGGCTAAACCTCATTCCATTTCATTGTTTGGAAATAACCACCTAAAATTTAATCTCATAAATGATGATCAACAATATGAGGTAGTCGCCTGGGATAGTTCAGATTGGTACCCCCATTTAGGAGGGAATTTTGATATGGTGGTAAGCCCTCAAATTATCAGCAGGTTCAACCAAAATGCTCTTCAATTCAGAGTACTTGATTTAAGGCCAGTACCGTGAACTGGTTACTACAAACAGGAATGTGGGGTTGTGTATTTGGTTATCTTTTCAGTTGGGGAGTTAGACTCTCTCAATCACTAAATCACAACTCTAAGCTTTTGAGGTGGAGTCAGAGAATCTTCTATGTTTTTTGGTTACTACATGCCGGCACCTTGATAATCAGATTATGGTGGTGGGAAGCTTTCTGGCCAACCATGTTCATCAGTGATGTACTGAGTTTTGTAGCATGGCTTAGCATAGGTGGGCTGATTTGGTTTCATGCGCCAATATCTAAGCTCATACAAGTAGAGATTCTACCAATATTTGCGGTTCTTATTCTTATCCTTTCAATCAGTATTGCACAGGGTGGCATTCCGGCACTTGCCTTGAGCAATCAAGAGCCCTGGATTTATCAAACTGCGCTTTTGACCCACATTATTAGTACTATTGGTGGATACACATTTTTCAGCTTGGCTTGCCTTGCAAGCAGCCTGTTTGTTTACCAAAATTATCGACTTAAGACTAAATTGGAGGGAGTCCTTCGACTAAGGATGCCAGCCTTAGGCACATTAGAAAAAACAAGCTATGTTGCAATAAAATGGGGATTCCTACTGTTGAGCATAGGAGTAGTCTTGGGGGTGATGCTCAGCAAAAGTATTTTGATTGGTGAAACATCTTGGCGGCTACTTCTCTCAGTAGGGGTTTGGTTTGTTTATGCAATGTTTCTCCTTGACTATCATCTACAAAGTATTCGCAGTAGATTGAGTCCGTATTGGCCAATCATCGGTTTTGCACTCATCCTTACTGCGGTATTAGTCGAAGCCTATCATCTAAGTCGTCCAGGAATTCTACAAAATTAAAAAATATGTCGGATTCCTCTTCGTTATTGTTTGAATCAGAAGTTCAAAGGATCAATTCTGCGATTAAAACAAATCTTCAAGGTCCTGTTCCCTTCTTATCAGATATTATTCGTTATTTGATCGACTCTCATTACACTCCATACCGATCCTTCCTTGTCCTCAGATGTTCTGAACTTTTTCAACCTGACCAGCCTGAGGCAGCCTATCATACTGCCAGCACTCTGGAGTTCTTGCATATTGCATCCGTACTTCATCGCAACATTACGGAAACGAATCATACTAGAAGGCAAATGAGAAGTTTGGATAGTTTGTGGGGCAATGAAGCAAGTCTATTACTGGGAGACTATTTACTATCAATTTCATTTCAAACTCTTACACGATTAGATCAAATTGAAATTCTGCAATGCGTTTCATGGGCTACTAGAAGTATCGCCAGGGGGCAAATTCTAGAAGTTTCCGAAAGGTCTTCTTCTCATAATGATCCTGAAAAATGTTTGCAAGTCTACAGGGAAAAAGATGCTAGCTTATTGGCTGCAGCCGCAAAATGTGGCGCTATCTGGGGAGGAGCCAACTCGAATTTACAAGAACAACTAATGACTTTTGGTGAGAAATGGGGGGTTGCCCTAGTTCTTAAAAACGATCTTAAAATTCTTGATGATACCCAGCTGTTAAAGGAGAAAATTACTGCGAAACTAAGCTTTTTCCCTTTAAATATTTGGTTGAGGGATTTATCTGATCCTGAACTAGAAGAATGGCAGCAAAAAATCGAAAACCCTAATAAGAAAGTAATTTTGGAGTTGATAAGTAAATTGAAGGAAGACCCGAAAGAAAAAACCTTATCATTGATGAAAAAGTTTTTGGGCGAAGCTCAAGAAATCTTATATGGAATTCCAGATCTCAAAATAAGGAAACTACACGAAGCAAGTTTCGCCGAATTCGTCACAAAGAATGTTTGATATCTCAATACCTGATCCAGACGGAAACCTTTACTTAGTGACTGATTCTCACCTAGATTACGATGCTGCACCTTATGGTGAATTCATTGATTTCTTAGATTCACTCAATGACGTCCATACTTTGATATGCTTGGGTGATCTTTTTAAGCTTTGGTTAGCTGATCAGCGATATTGGACGAATCTTCATAAAGAAGTCTTGAGAGCATTTCGTAGATTATGTGACAGGTCCAACAATGTGATTCTTGTGGCTGGAAATCGTGAATTCCTACTGCCAAGAAATCAAGAGCAGCTAAAGAAATCAGTGTTGCCATTCAGTCAAGTTGCATTGGGAAAGGGTTTTTTAACTTGGGGAAGCAAGCGATTTGGTTTTGAACATGGGGATCAGGTCAATCGAGATGACAAGAATTATCTAAGGTGGTATGCACTTTCTCATTCCCAGGCATTTGAGATTCTTTTCAAATGTCTCCCAAGTTTACTTGCAAACAAAATTGCAGAAAACTTGGAGGCAAAAATGGTTCAATCTAATCAGGCATTTAAGATCCAATTACCAATAAATCACTTAGAAGAATTTGCTGAGGCTTCGTTAGAAGAAGTAGATGAGTTTTTTCTAGGACATTTCCACAAAAGATTTGAGTATTCGCTGCAAGACTCCTCAAAATCACTCCATATTATCCCCGATTGGCTAAGCACTAGAGAATATTGGCGAATTGACCCGCAAGGCCGAAGAACTGAATTAAAGTTTAGCTAAATTCAACCCAACAACGATTGTCATCATCATTTGATCAAATTCATCTCCGCTCTGATCACCAGGAAAATCCCAGACTATAATGTAACAAGAAATAATGACGCTCAGGCTTTTTCAAGATTTTTATCTTATTGGTGGCCAAACTGGCGTTGGATCCTACTAGGATTTACGGTGATTCCAATTACAGTGGGAGCAACGTTAATGCTGCCTTGGTTAGTAATTAGTATTGTCGATGATCATTTGATGAAGGGACAATTTGAAGGCTTCAGTAGTTTGATCTGGGCTTCAGCAGGTGTCATTACTTTAGGCTATCTAGCGGATGCGGTTTATACCTTTTCACTTCAAAAGACCGGTCAACTTGCGATTTACGAACTTCGCAAGGAACTCTACATACATATTCTTTCCCTTCCACGAATCTTCTTTGATCAAAGACCTGTTGGAGTAATTCTTACTAGAATCACCACAGATCTGGAAGCACTGGGTGAATCCCTAGCTGCTGGGGTCTTATCAGTATTTACGGATTTACTCAAAATTGTCGCTCTCCTTGGAGTTCTGCTTTATTTCAGTTGGCAGTTAACATTGATCGTTTTGTTCATCCTGCCTGTTATTTATTTCATCAGCAATTATTTGAGGGCAAAACTTCGTCTCTATTACAACCTGACGCGGGAAGCCCTAGCCCTGGCAACGGGTTTTCTGCAGGAGTGTTTAAACGGGGTAAAAACAGTCCAGCTTTATGCAGCTGAAAGTAAAGTGCAGAAGCAGTATGAGGAAAAAACACAGCATTTCCTTCACGCACAATCACGCTCTAATTTCTACGATGCAACTCTGTTCTCTGTAATTGAAGGAATCACCTCTATCGCTATGGCACTGATGATCTGGTATGGCGCCCATGAAATCCTGGATGAGACGGTCACAGTGGGTACCCTGATAGGATTTATAAATACATTGAACAGAATCTTTGTCCCTATAAGAGAGTTTACGCAACAACTGACTGTTTTTCAGAGAGCAATGTCATCCTTGGAAAATATCGAGAAATTGTTTAGGGAAAAAACTGATGTGGCTTTCTCGGAAAATCAATTACCAAATGTAATCACAAAAAAATTAAAAGTCTTTGAGAATCTGAAATTTGAAAATGTTCGTTTCCGTTATTCACCAGACTCCCCCTATGTCCTCAAAAGGATCACTTTTGAAGTAAATAAAGGTGACCGAGTTGCGATTGTTGGTACAACGGGATCGGGCAAATCAACTATTCTTCGAATCTTGACTAGAACCTACACCAATTATGAAGGCTCAATTAGAATTAATGGAATCGAGTTATCTTCAATCCCGAGAGGAGAACTTCAACGTTTAATTGCTCTATTACAACAAGAAACTTACTTGTTTGAAGAGAGTGTTGGATTCAACATTTCATTGGGAAGGGAGGCTGTAGGTTCGTCTGAGATTGAAGAAGCTGCGCGATATGTTTATGCCAACGAATTCATTGAAAAATTACCTGGGAAAGTTGATTTTAAACTTCTTGAAAATGGAAAAAACCTCTCAGAAGGTCAAGTGAGACTGATTGTATTTGCAAGGGCTATTGCAGGAAAGTCAGATCTTTTTGTCTTGGATGAAGCAACAAGCTCTGTGGATTCAGTGACCGAAAATTTGATTCAGAAAGCGATCGAGAGAATTTTCAAAGACAAGACGGTGATCGCAATAGCTCATCGGTTGAGCACGATCCGCCATTCTACGAACATACTTGTGATTTCAAATGGTCTCATTGCTGAGAGAGGAGATCATGCAGAATTGGTCTCACTCAATGGAATTTATGCCCAATTGTTAAAAACTCTTGAACAGCAACAGTCTTCAACTCTTCCAGAAGCTGGGCATGCACAGTAATAGAACAATGAATAATTCCAATCTTCCTACCAACATAATAAACATGAGTAGAACTTTGCCTAAATCAGGTAAGGTGGCTGCCAGTGCTGGATTGTGAGATAATCCAAAGCCAGTTCCTAAATTCCATAGACAAACCAATACTATTTGCCAAGCACTGAAAATATCTAACTCAGAAAGAATCGTCAGGAGGAATCCTCCTAGCAAACTCACCATTAGATGCACTCCAAACAAACCAAGAATTGTCTGAAAAACATCTTCACCAATAGTTCTACCATTGATCCTTATTGGTATAATCGCCATTGGTTGTAAGACTCTCCGGCTCAATGTATAGATATACTTCCACATAACCACCAACTGCTGCATCCGCATTCCACTAGAACTCGAACCAGTACAAGCACCCACAAACAGTGCTAAAAAGAGAATGGCTTGAGCTCCAACTGGCCAATTTAAGTAAGGCTCTAATTGAATTCCAGTGTTTGTGACCATTGAGATTGTTTGGAAGAGGCCATCGCGTAGAGATTCTTCAAAATTCAGAAAATTTTCAGAAAAATTCAGCAACATTGCGCAAGTGACTGACAGAAGTGACACAGCCAATAGATACCATAGCCATTCAGACTCATTGTGAATATTTTGCCAGTTTTGACTGTGAAGTCGGACCACAAAAAGAATATTTGTTCCAGCAGTGACCATAAAAAAGATGGCCCCCCACTCTAGGAATGGCGTTCCAAAAGCTGCCCATCCATCATTGTAATTACTGAATCCAGCCGTAGCCCATATCCCAAATGAATGACAAATCGCATCATGCAGGTCTAAACCACCTAGAACCATCCAGATAGAACTAAGGATATGCAGGGAGATGTAAAGGAATAAGATTTTGAAAATTATTTGAGGGATTCCCCAAATTTTCTTGCCAAACTGAGTTCCTGGATATTGAATTCGGATGCTTTCTTGACGACTAAGTTTTAGCCCGGTTACCCCTTTAATTGATGGGACATATAGGAAGAGGAGTATGATCGCTAGGCCACCAATTGACTGAAGGAATGCTCTCCAAAATTGAAGATGGGCTGCCAAGGATTCTACATCTTCAAAAATTGTAGCACCGCTAGTTGTCAGCCCAGAAGTAGATTCAAAAAGAGCTTCATACAAGCTGACATCTGCAATCAGCCAGATTGGAATAGCGCATATGAAGATTGTGATTAAGTAACTTAAAACCAAGAAAATTAAGCCTTCCCTTAGTCGAAAGATTCCACCACCTTGATCGAATCTTTTTAGCAAAAAGACCAAAATTAGGGAGATAGCTGATGGGAACAAATAGGCAGGAGTTGAATCAACATCTTCAAAAAGTGAGTAGATTGTTGGGAGGATTAAAACAATTGAAATTCCCCCCAAAATCCACTGCAGACGATGAAAGATGGTTTGCCAATTCATTATGGCAAATTAGGAAGGTTCTGAGCGGTTCTCAGGTTTCTTTTCGTTGGGAGAAGCTACTTTCGCGATCCAAATACTGATTTCATAAAGGATAATGAGTGGGCCCGCCATAAGAGTTTGAGTCACGACATCAGGTGGGGTAAGGATCGCTGCTAGAATAAACACAATGACTAGGGAGTACTTCCGATTTTGCCTGAGCCATTCCGCTTCAACAAGTCCCATCCTCGCAAGAATGTAGATGATTGTTGGTAACTCAAAGATGAGACCGAAAGCAAAAAGTAATTTTACCGTTAGCGATAAATAAGCTCCCATCCGAAGGGAGGGCAATGTAAATTGATTCTCAAACCCAAGGAAAAAATCGTATCCAAAAGGCAGCACTGCAAAATAACCAAACATTCCACCACCAACAAAAAGTGGATACGAAACTAGAAGGAACGGCCAGAATGCTTTTCTTTCATGATTGTAGAGTGCTGGGCTGATGAACAACCATAACTGTGAGAGAACAATGGGAAAGGTCAAAAAGAGAGATGTATAAAGCCCGATTGCTAAATAAGTAAAGAATGGTTCAGTCAATTCGTCAAAGACCAGAGGAATATTCCGTGCATCGAGTGGCCGCCTGAAGAGGCTTAAAATGGGCTGTTGAAACTCCATTTCACAAGAAGTCGCAACTATAAAACCACCAAAAACTACAGCAACAGAAATGATGAGCCGACGTCTTAGTTCGGTTAGGTGATCGGTCAGTGGCATTGCCACATCTTTTTCAGGACCTTCAGGGAGGGGTGATGCTGGAAGCGTCATAAATCATCATAGTTTGAAAACAGAAATATTAATCTTAAAGTTCGTAAACTCAGATCGAATTATGCAAAAGACGAATTCAATATCATGCCTACGGAAACTTTGCACGCTCTTCATGAATGTCCCTTCGAGGCTTTGTTTAGTCATGATGCTTTTGTTCAGTGGTTTTGTACAAGCTGAAGAATTTCAACTTTTTCAAATGATTGATCAAGAGGGTCGCAAGATTCAAAAGGCTATCTACAGTGCAGAAGATCAATTCATCGTGAGCTTGGATGATGCTTTGAACATTACCGTTTGGAAAGGCTTAACAGGACAACACCTCAAGAATATCAGCGCTGCGAGTCATGGGCCGAAAGAACTCTTATCAAGTCCAATAACTCAACATCTTGTCACTGGCGGCTTGGATTCGACAATCAGAATCTGGGATCTGGAGCGAGGTATTGAGCAGGATGTTCTTCGAGGCCATTTGACTGCAGTTAGTGCCCTAGCTCAAAATGTCGATGGCACGGAACTATTTAGTGGCAGTGATGACGGTTCGATAATTTATTGGAATAATGAAAAAGGGATCATCGAAAAGCAAATGATCGGAGCCCATCCCACAGAGGTTGTGGCGCTTGCCCTTCATCCGAAAGGTAACCTTCTGGCAAGTGCAGACCAAGAGGGAACGCTACGTCTATGGAGCTTTCCTGACTTTTCTCTTGTTCGGGAGTTTCGCGAGCATTTTGGAAGAATCAGTGTACTTCGATTCAATAAATTGGGCGATCGGTTATTATCAGGTGCGGCTGATGGAACCGTAATCGTGTGGGATTGGGATAGGGAAGAAATGGGCTTCCGTTTAGAAACTGGAAAACCGGTTCATGATTTGGACCTGCATCCAGACGCACAAACTTTGATCACAGCTTCTGAAGAATCAGTAATCAGATTTTGGAATTTTCGGGTTGGTGGAGTTTTGCCAGAGAAAATTCAACTAGAATCCCCAGCTATTCAGGTCCGGTTTGATAAAACTGGAGCAAATGTGATGGCTACACTTCAAAAGGGTCAAATCAAAATTTGGCAGGTCGGTAGTTTGATTCAGTGGGAATCAATTCCAGCACATGATCGATCAATCTCAGGCTTGGGCTTTAGTCCAGATGGGAAGCGATTGCTCACTGCTTCCTTGGACAAAACCATGAAGCTTTGGAATCTTCAAAGCAAATTAGAAGAAAAAAACTTCGACACCAAAAACCATAGAGTGCAGTCTCTGGGGTTTTCACCAATTGGAACAAGCTTTGTGACAGCTGGAGCAGATGGAAAGATTCTTTTCTGGAATCTAGATCAGGATGATCCAGCCAGCGAACTTTCAGGGCATCAAGGCAAGGTAAATGCGATAGCCTTCAGCAAAGATGGCACCACCTTGGTGAGTGGTGGTTCTGATGGAAAGTGGATTCTTTGGGATGTAAATTCAAAAAGGATGATTTTCCAACGGCAGGAGCATGAAGATCAAGTGACAACCGTGGCCATTGCACCAGATGGTGAGTTACTGGCTACAGGATCAGCTGATAGAACCTTCAAGATATGGCGCACTACAGATGCAACTTTGGTTGGAAGTACGTCTGCACATGAAAAAAATCTTACAGATATAGTTTTTCATCCCCACAAACCTTTGTTGGCTACATCAGGTCAAGAAGGATTGGTCAAGATTTGGGATTTGGCAAATCCTCAGAGGCCAAGCCTCTTACATGTCATTGTTGGTCACAGCGATATTGTCCATCAGATATTTTTTGATGGTAGCGGAGAGCAACTAGTATCTGTCTCCCAAGACGAGACTGTCAGACTTTGGGACGTTGATTCTGGCACTCCTCTTAGAATAATCAAAAATTCTAAGACGGCATTAGTGGCGGCATCTGTTGACTCTGAGAAAAATCAGCTTGCTGTGGGTGAGATTGGTGGAGAAGTGGGTTTACTTGCTTTGGAAAAAACGTCGTACACTAAACAATCTGTGGGTGTAGTGATTCCTGAACCAAAACAAAAACTTGCTGAAGAATCAACTGAACTTGGAGAGGCGGAAATCAATACTGAATCAGCCAGAAATTACGTTGATTCTAGAAGCTCTGATTATGGTAATAATTTAAATGTAGATGAGCGAAAAACATATCTGGCAGAGTATGTTGAGGAACCAAAGGATTTCAGCGGGGATCGCCAATTGATGCTGAATGAGCTGCTCAAGAGAAATCAAAGTTGTCAGGATAAAGATGATCTTTATCGCCTAGCGGTAGAATCAATTCAATTAACTCCAGATGACAAAGCCGCTTGGCATGCTCTTGTAAAAGTTGCAGCAACTGATAACGATCTCTCCTTCTTGATGCTAAGCCTTATGATTGGCAACAATGCCAAGTGGTATTCTGATAAGTACGATTATGATGACCTCATTGAGGTTGAGCGAAATTTTAGTTTTTGGATAGACCAAATTCTTGACCCTTCTTTCAGAAGGCAAGGAGGACGTTTGGAGATAAAGCTAAAAAATTGTAGTTCCGAGCAAGAAAAAATCGAAGTCCCCCAAGAGCTTTACTCGATAAGACCTCCGGGCGAATTTTCAGAAAAAGTTAGGAGTTTGGCCAGATTAGTTGATATCAGAGATTTCAGGCACTTGCCTATGTCTGAGTTCCGAAAAAGAATGCTCGTTGAAATTGAACGTGTCTTGAGCGGTGCTGAACCATATCCGGAAGTAAGACCTCCTCTGCCAGTTGAAAAGGTTTCAAAAGCTCCAACCACAGGGGGACTTTTTCTGCAGTTGGATCGACTAGCTACGTGGCGTAATACGGGAGAAGTTGCTTTTGAACTTCGTAGAAGTGGTGAAAATTGGCGGTCCTACACAACTGGAAAAGACATGATTGCTCAACTTGAGCTGCCCACTGGGACTTATTCCTTGAGAGTGAATGGTCAAATTCAACAAGCTTTTGCATTGAATGAGGGCCAGGAGACAATGTTGCGTCCTTGATGCAAGCAAAACTTCCTTTAACTACTAAACAATCCGAAGACTGGAAGCAGTTGATTTTTCAGGGGGCGGTAGGGGTTTTCCCAACTGAGACTTTCTACGGCTTGGGTGGAAACGCTATGGATAAAGCTGCTGTGGAAAGGGTATTTGCCTGCAAAAAAAGGCCTGTCGAGAAGTCTCTGTTGATTCTGATCAGAAGAGACTGGCTTTTGGATTTTGCAGTTGTTACAGAAAAAGTAGACAGTCTTTTAGATGAATTTTGGCCAGGAGCCCTTACTGTTGTCTTGCCAGCTAAAAAAAAACTACCTGATTATCTAACAGGACAAGGGAACACAATCGCTGTTCGTTATTCTCCTTCTAAATTTGTTGATGCGTTGTTAGGAATCCTGAACAAACCCCTGATTGGTACAAGTGCAAACCTGAGTGGGCACCCTAGTTGTCAGACAGTGGATGAAGCCTACAAGCAACTTGGTCCCTCAGTTGACTTTTGGTTAGATGGTGGAGTGACAAAAGGTGGTCTGCCATCAACTATGTTAGATGCTAGTGAACCAAAGTTTAGGATTATCCGCGAAGGTGTAATACCTTCAGAAAAGATCCAACCCTTCCTCTAATTTATCTCCACTTCTCAGTCCAAGATTCTAACTATCAACATTACTTTGAATAAAATGTTAGTTGATTTGTTTGATCGAAGTGAGTCCTTCTTCGACAAACTGAACTCAACAAAAAACCTAGTTTCAGTGGAAAAAATTGGTGTCCTCTTGGCCGTTACGGCATTTCTGGGACACCTTGGAATGATTGCATGGAATAGAAACTTACCGATTCTTATTCCATTCATGGAGGACTTAATAAGTAAAAATTATCTCTTTGCGATCTATACACCTTTCAGCATTCTACTTTATTATGAAGTTTACCTCCTCATCCTTACTATTCCAAATTCAATTACCAAAGCAATAGGCAAACAATTTGAAATTATTTCACTGATTATAATTCGTGATGTTTTCAAAGATTTGAGTTATCTCGGAGAGAATTCTTTTGATATGGCTCATCCAGATGTTCTTTATCCAGTGATGATCGATATGGTGGGTGCGCTAATCATGTTTCTTTTGGTTGGTGTCTTCTACCACCTCAATAGAAACAAGATTGGGTTGCACCAAGTAAAGAGCTTAGCGAAGTTTGTGAAATTTAAAAAGCTCATCTCTCTGCTTTTGACGGTTATCTTTCTAGCTTTATCGATTTTTCATTTCTTCGATTGGATTAACATTCTCATCACGCATGATTACACAACGGGACAACGTGTAGCTGAAACGGGTTTTTATCAACAACTTTTCACAGTAATTATTTTTGCTGATATCTTTATTCTGATCATTTCATTTATGTATTCAGATAGTTATGAGCTTACATTTAGAAATGCGGGATATGTTATTTCCACACTACTCATACGTTTTGGATTTGCTGTTGAGAAACCCTTTGATTTGATGTTCTTCATTACAGCTATTGCCTTTGGAGTACTCCTGCTCCTGATCTACCGTTATTTCGTCAAATATACACGGCCCATCAATCTTTGAGAGGATTGGTTAAATACTCCCTCTCAAATAAGATCAAGACTGATTTTTCAATCATCTGTGCTAGCGTTTAGGCTTTGCGTCATCCTCAACTCACAAATTATCGAAGCTAAAGAAGATTATGGAATGGAGAAGATCTAACCTGTGTGGAACCCTACGAGCTGAAAATCTTGGAGAAACAGTGACTTTGATGGGTTGGTGCCAAACACGAAGAGACCACGGAGGGGTGATCTTTGTTGATTTGAGAGATTATACCGGAATATGTCAGGTCGTTTTTCGTAAAGAAGCTAGTGCAGAAGCGCATGAAAGAGCTGATTCAATACGCTCCGAGTTTGTGATTGCGGTTCGAGGAAAAGTTGAGAATAGAATAGATGGAAACTTAAACCCTAAACTACCTACCGGTGAAATTGAGATCATTGTTCATGAACTCAATATCTTGAGTGAATCTCAAACTCCACCATATGTCCTTGATGAAAGAGAACAAGTCGAGGAACGCCTACGTTTACAATATCGCTATCTGGACTTGAGACATCCGACGATGCAAAAGAATTTGATATTACGGTCCAAAGCGATGCACCAGACTAGAAATTTTCTTGCCGATCAGGGTTTCTTCGAAATTGAGACACCAATGCTGACCAAGTCAACACCAGAAGGTGCTAGAGATTATTTGGTCCCATCTCGTGTACATCCTGGAAGTTTCTATGCTCTTCCACAATCTCCCCAGATTTTTAAGCAACTCGTGATGGTCTCAGGTTATGATCGATACATGCAGATTGCTCGTTGTTTTAGAGATGAAGACCTAAGGGGGAACCGCCAGCCAGAATTTACCCAATTAGATTTGGAAATGAGCTTCATCCAACCTGCAGATATTTACAATTTGGTTGAAGGCTTACTGAGTTCACTATTTGAAACATTGCTTGATGTCAAAATCTCTACTCCCTTTGAAAGAATGCCCTATCAAACTGCGATGCAGGACTATGGAGTTGATGCCCCAGATTTGCGATTTGACTTAAAGTTAATTGATATTAGTGACATTGCGGGTCAATGTGGTCTCAAAGTTTTTTCAGAGGCCATTGAACGGGGTGGAATCGCCAAGGCTATCAATGTTAAACGAGGCTCAGAGTTTTCTCGGAAGGAACTCGATGAATTGACTGAATTTGTCAAAATCTATGGTGCCAAAGGGATGGCCTGGGTTAAAATAAACGAAGAAGGTTGGCAATCACCTATCGCGAAATTTTTCACTGTGGAAGATCAGCGCGCTATCGAAAAGCGATTGGATGTGGAGGTGGGGGATCTAATTCTTTTTGGAGCTGACAACAAAAATATAGTCAATGATGCACTTGGCAATTTGCGCAAAGAAGTGGCCCGACGCAGAAAACTGATCCCTAAAAATACATATAAGTTCGTTTGGATTACAGATTTTCCCCTATTGGAATATTCAGTATCTGATAAACGATATCATGCTGTTCATCACCCCTTCACAATGCCCAATTTAGAGGATTTGCAGAAGTACGGAGAGACTGAGCCTCAGCATATCCGTTCGGTAGCCTATGATGTGGTACTGAATGGGGTTGAGCTTGGTGGTGGTAGTATCCGGATACATCGGCAAGATATACAGCAACAGGTGTTTAAGTGGTTGGAGCTAAGTGACGAAGAGATTGAAGAGAAGTTTGGGTTCTTGCTCCAAGCTCTTTCTTTTGGTGCTCCCCCTCATGGAGGTATTGCCTTGGGGTTTGATCGATTGATGATGTTTCTACTGGATACTGATTCTATCAGGGATGTTGTGGCCTTCCCGAAAACTCAGCGTGCATCTTGTCTGATGATGGAAGCGCCATCTAAGGTATCTGTCAGCGCTCTTGAAGAGCTGCATCTCCGGGTTCGGCAGTTACCTAAATTCGAATGATTAAGATCAATTGGGCAGCGTCATTTCAATCTGTTCAAATTGTGCTTCTGGGAGGTGATGGCGGAGGTGTTTTAAATTACTTGGGATAGAAGTTAATTCTAGGAAAATTCCTTCTTCACGGTAGTCTATTTTATTGACCCGACTCCATTCATAAATTTCCGCTAAGCGGCGAATGTGCTGATAATCTAGCAGAACTTGAACAGTTTCCATTCTTTTTTCAAAAAAATTGACAATCGCCTCTTGAAGTTCTGTAACCTCTCCCTTGGCGGCCGATATAAAAACCGCTTCCGGATAACTTCTTCTCAAAATAGCTTGTTCCAAAAGATCGAGTTGATCTGTTTTGTTGAAAACTAAGATTTTTGGAATTCCTACAGCTTGAATTTCGTCAAGCACAGCTAATGTAGTCTTGATGTGTTCTTCAGGTTCGGTTCCAACTTCAACAACATGAAGTAACAGGTCAGCATCACGGATCGTTTCGAGCGTGGAATGGAATGATGCCACTAATTCATGAGGCAGATTTCGAATGAAACCAACGGTGTCTGATAGTAGGATTTTCGGCCTGCTCTCTTCTTCTAACAATCTCGTAGTTGAATCCAAGGTTGCAAAGAGCTTATTTTCAATGAGCAAATCTGCATTGGTTAATGCATTCATGATCGTTGATTTTCCAGCGTTTGTGTAGCCGACTAGGCTGACTTGTAAGCATGAACTCCGGCGCTTTTTTTGATTGTTCCTTTCACGATCGACTCTTTGGAGATCTTCTTTAAGATGAGCAATTTTGCGACGTAAAATTTGTCTGTCTTTCTCAATTTGTTTTTCACCAGTTCCTCTGGAAACACCAATCCCACCTCTCTCGCGGTCTAAATGTTTCCACATCCCTAACAAACGGGGAAGTAGGTACTCTGATTGTGCCAGTTCTATTTGAAGTTTAGCCTCTCTTGTACGGGCATTTCTTCCAAAGATTTCTAAGATCAATTGAGTTCTATCCAACACCGGCTTATGCAAAGATTTCTCTAGATTTTGTGCTTGTTTGGGGCTGAGTTGACCATCAGTGATCAAAAATGAAATACTGTGTTTGTGGATGAGGTCTTTGATCTGCCCCAGTTTTCCTTTTCCAAAAAAGAAAGCTGGATGGGGCTGATCTCTTTGTTGAACTAACGCATCGCGAACCACTGCTCCAAGGGAGTAAGAGAGTGCTTGGAGTTCCTGCAGGGAATGATCAATGTCTAGACGTGATTTTTCTGGTAAATGCAGGGAAAGTAAAAGGACATTCGGATAATTACGGAAAAAAAGAGTCTCGTGCATCTACCTCTAGCTTTTGGGATTGAATGAATTCAAAGTCAAATAGTCGACCAAAGTAGGTGGAAAAGTTTTCCTTTCCAGCAAAATTAAAAATTGCTGAAGCAAAATCATTTCTGCAACATACAATAGATTGACAC
>JAQWOT010000295.1 GCA_029245725.1 SAR324 cluster bacterium
AAGTGCTTGGCTTTGTCTGTGGTAGTAGATCGATCAAGACCGCCAGAGAGCTTTTTTCAAGCAATGGAAGGGCTTGCCTACCATGGGCTATGGCACAGATTTTCTCAAAACCTATGAAAATCTCATCCCCACAGCTTTACATCACCAAGGCAAGACATTCACGACTCAGATCGAATCACTCAATTGTCGACTCAGGCATTACCTGGCCCGATTGCACCGTAGGACGCTGGGTTACAGTAAATCCAAAAGGATGTTAGAAATTTCTTTGAAACTACTCATCCATAAATTCACCAATGCTTAGGCACCAACACTTATTTAAGTTGTATGATGTATACATCATACAAAAGAAAAGTCTAGTAAATTTGTTGAACGATAAAATCATCGACATATTTATTGAAAAACTAATTAATTTCAATAATTTGTGTGAGATTCTTAATGAATTTTGTGAGGAATTTATTGATCAGGGTCGTATAGACCCATTGTAATGGCTTGGAGTTTCAGAAGTGAGCTAACGTGCTGAAGAGTGGGCGCCTGAATACCCAAGTGTTCAGCGAGTTCAAGAACGACTGTGACTAAAGGGTCAATTTCGAGTGACCGTCCTGCTTCAATATCTTGTCGAGTGGAGGGCTTGTGACCAATAATGCTGGTTGCACCTTTGATTCTCTTATCAATCGAGACATTGAATCGGGCTCCTACTGCTTCGCCAATTTTTTGGACTTCTGTCATAATTTCACAAACCAAGGATGCACATCCTGGATCTTGTCCAATCTGGTCTAGTGTAGCCCCTGTTAAGGCTGATACAGGATTGAAGGAACAATTCCCCCAAAGTTTGATCCAGATTTCATCACGGATTTTTGTTTTTTGAGGTGCTTTTAGCCCACCTGAGATCATCAGGGAAGAAAGGTGCTTCACTCGATCTGAAGGTTCTGAGGAAGGTTCTCCAAGCGTGAAGCGGTCGCCATCCAAGTGACGTATCAAGCCTGGCTCGGCGATTTCACAAGCAGGGTAGACCACACAACCAATCGCACGTTCGGGCCCAATCGTTTCCCAAACCACTCCTCCAGGATCCACTGATTGAAGAGGCTGATCATCTAGAGAAGTTCCGCTTGCAGCCTTGTGAAAGTACCACCAGGGCAGACCATTGACTGCAGAGACTACAGCTGTTTTTGGTCCAAGCAGAGGAATGAGATTTCGAGCAATTTTGGCAATGCCATGAGCTTTGACAGTTATAATGACAAAGTCTTGGGGGCCAAACTCATTTGGATTTTCATGAGCTGGAAGATAGTGTGTAAAAATTTGATCATCTTTTTTGAAGCGCAACCCTTTTTCTTGGATTGCCTTTAAATGAGGTCCTCTAGCGACGAGGCTTACTTGAGCACCTGCGTGGTCAAGAGCAGAAGCGAGATAACCTCCAATTGCACCTGCGCCATAAATACAGATTTTGGTCATTACAATTTTCCCATGACCTTCTAATTAGTCTTCTAGTCCAAGTTTTTTCGCGAGGCCAATGCGCTGAATTTTGCCGGTTGCACCCTTCGGAATTTCATCGACAAAGATGATGTGTTTTGGGATTTTAAACTTGGCTAAGTGCTCTCCAGAGTATTTACGTAACTGTCCAGCATCCATTGATTTTCCATCAACCATCACGATAGCAGCGCCAATTTCCTCTCCCAACATTTTATCTGCAACAGCGAAGGTGACTACTTGCTGGATATCTGGGTGCTCCATCAAAACATTATCTACTTCTAATGGAGAAATTTTTTCACCACCTCTGTTAATGATCTCTTTCAAACGGCCTGTAATCTTCAAATATCCATCTTGGTCAAACAAACCCTGGTCACCGGTTCTGAACCATCCATTCGTAAAGCTGGAAGCATTTGCAGTGGCATTGTTTTCATAGCCTGGAGTGACGTTCTCACCTTTAATGCAGACCTCTCCTTCTTCACCAGGTGCGAGCTGATTGCTCGATGAATCCATGATGCATACTTCTGGAGAGGTGACGATCCCTACAAAACCGGCTTTCTGTTTTCCCAACTCCAGCGGGTTTGAAGTCATTTGATGTGCGGCTTCCGTCATCCCATAAGCCTCAATGACTGGACAACCGAAGACATCATCCAATTCACTGAAGACAGCTGGTGGTAATGATGCTGAAGAAGACCGCAGGAATCGTAAACCTAGAGCCTTAGCAGCCTCTGGTTGTTTTTGTGCTCTGAGTAAGATGGTTTGGTGCATCGTGGGTACACCCGAATACCATGAGATTTTTTCTTCCTTAGCCAATTCAAGAAATTTCATGGCATTGAATCCACTTGAACAGCAAACAGAAGCACCTTGAGACATGCTGGTAGCCAACACGGCAATCAGACCATGAATATGAAACAGGGGCATGATATTCAAGCAATGGTCTTTAGCTGTTAATTCAAGACTTGCAGAGATATTCCTCGTAGATGCCAAGATGTTTCTTTGGAGCAAGGGGACAACCTTGGGTCGCGAGGTAGTCCCCGATGTGTGAAGCACTAGCGCTTCCTGATCAAGATTGGTTGGATGAATATCTGCTTCTGATTGAAATAGCACAAAAGCCCCAGCTGGACTGCCAGAGTGAACCTTTGCTTCCACAACAGGAATTGAAAGATCCGCAGCCGCAGCCCTAACAGAATTTTTGCTGTTTTCCTCAACAATCACTAGACCAGGTTTCAGGTCTTCGAGATAAAATGCGTATTCATTCTGTTTGTAGGTTGGATTCAACGGGGCTGCAGACATGTAGCTAGCAACTGCAAGAAATGCTGAAGCCATTTCGGGCCCATTTGGCAGGACAATCGCTACCCTATCGGAATTCGAGAGGCCTTGTGAGCCTAGTTGTCTTCCGATTTGATCACAGTGGTTTCGTAGGGCCTGATAACTTAGCGGAGGTCGATTTGGGGCACTAAGGGCAATAGCTTCAGCGCTACCTGCATTGATGATGGATCTAATCGTCACTGTTCTGTCCCTCTTTCAACTACTTGTTTCTTCTAGTTTCTTTTTAAATTACTTCAACAATCAATGTGGCTAATTTTTCAATTTCACACTCCATTTTATCACCTCGTTGAATGGGCCCGACACCCGCAGGAGTGCCCGACATGATCAAATCTCCCCCTGCGATGTCATAAAATCTTGAGAGGTATGCAATCATTTCCGGTACTTTCCAAATCATTTGATTTAGATCTCCATCCTGCTTGATCTCACCATTGACCTTAAGGCAGATTCGACCCTGATCCAAGTGTCCGGTCTCACTCGCAGGAAAAAGCTCGCTCATAGGGGCAGATTTTTCAAAGGATTTTCCGACCTCCCAGGGTCTCCCTAGTTTTTTGGCATCTCCTTGAAGGTCACGCCGAGTCATGTCTAAACCAAGTCCGTACCCGTAGACATGCTCGAGTGCGTGATCCAGAGTAATGTCAGTACCCCCGCTCTTCAGAGCCACCACCAGTTCAATTTCATGATGCACATCACTGGTTTGAGGTGGATAGGGAAATTTTCCTGAAGTGTCTACGTTTTGGGCATTCTTCTGAAAGAAAAAAGGCGGTTCCTTGTTGGGGTCATGACCCATTTCAATCGCATGATCAGCATAGTTGCGGCCAATGCAATAAATCCTACGGACAGGAAATGATTCATTGGAACCTCGAATGGGTAGGCAAACTTGTGGGGCTGGATCAATTACAAACTTTTTCATTGTCGAACTTCCTTCATTTGATGAGAAATGTGCGAACCTAGGTCAGGTGGCACGTCGTGAAGCATAGTATGAAACTCGCTTTTCCAAATAAGCGAGGATTTCAGCGAGGATGAAAGCAAGGGAGAAGAGGACAATCAAAACAGCCCAAAAATGCTTCATCAAAAAGTTCGATGAGTAGAGCTCGAAGAGTGCACCAAAGCCGACGATTGAAATCAAGAGTTGTCCAATGATCACTCCCTTGACCGCACGAATAAATCCTATCCGAACTCCTCCCAAAATTTCTGGGAGGGCCGCCCAGAGATAAATTTTGAAAAAAGCGTCCCTGGGAGTAGCTCCGAACGAATGAGCCATCTCAACCAGCGAGCGGTTGATTTGCATCACACCGGCTCGAGCATTCAGAACGATAATCCAAATCGCAAAAAGTGCTGTGGTGATCACGATTGCTTGCAATCCGAATCCAAAAAGTACCATCAATACTGGAACGAGGGCCGTTAAAGGAGCGCTCAGAAAAATATTGACCCAAGGAAGCAGCAGCTCATCCAAAAGACGGTTCTTGCCCATCAGGATCCCCAAGGGAATACCAATGACAATTGCAGATACAGTTCCGAGGAAAAATGCATAACCAGTTTCTGACAAGGCTGTTAAAAAAACTTTGGTTGTGCTGATTTCCAGCAACGTTACGAAAATATCTGATAGAGCTGGGATGAAAAATGTGATCTCCAATCTACCGACGATTTCCCAAAGTAGTCCCCACAAAATAAGTGAAGACATCTGGGGTAATTCATATCCAAAAAGATTCATCTGATTTTTATTCCACGTAGGTTCTTAGTGAAGCCCAGATTTTATCAACAATGTCCAAATACTCAGCATCCCTCCGAATGCTATCTTTGTCTTTATTCCGAAAACCAGTTGGTCTGATGATCTCTGAAACACGGCTGGGACGTGGAAGTAGAATTGCTATTTGGTCGGAGACATAAACAGCTTCTTCGATGGAGTGGGTCACAAACAAGAAGGTCTTGTTTTCGTTTTGAACAAGACTCAAGAGATCTTCTTGGAACTTTCGACGGGTTTGTTCGTCAACGGCGGAGAATGGTTCGTCCATCAGCAAGACTTTAGCATCTACACTGAGTGCCCTGGCTAGTCCAACTCGCTGACGCATACCCCCTGAAAGTTCATGTGGATAGCTTTGTTCAAAGCCACTTAGCCCCACGTCTTTGATGTACTTTACTGCTATCTCTTCTCGCTGAGGTTTGGAAACTCCTCTCAGTTCCAGCCCGAAAGCCACGTTGCGCAAAACTGTGGCCCATGGTAGCAGGGCAAAATCTTGAAAGACAAAGGCTCGATCAGGTCCGGGACCGGTCACAGGCTTGCCATTTACCAAAACTTCTCCACTGGTCGCTGGAATTAAACCAGCAATGATTTTAAGCAAAGTTGTTTTGCCACAACCGGAAGGACCTAGAAGAGAGGTAAGCTGACCTTTTGGGAACTGTAGGGTCAGATCTCGAAGGGCTTCAACAGGCCCATAATTTTTAAAAACATTCCTAACCTCTACGGCATTCTCAGAGATCTGCTTCGTTTCACTCATTTAATTAGCTCCATGGTTCATTCCGAAGCATAGCCTCTGTTGAGGCCTCCAAATAAGAAACGTTCCAACTTTTCCAGCAGGTTCAGAAAAACAACTGCCAATACAATGATCGAAAAGATTGCAGCGTACATACTTGGATAATCTGCAATTGAGCGACTGTAGGTAATGATGTCACCGACTCCGGTCGGAGTGATCTTTAATTCTGCGAGAATAGCTCCAATGAACCCAGCAGAGATGCCAAGCCGAAGGCCAGCAAAAATAATTGGTGATGCGGCCGGGAGTACAATCTTCAAAACAATATCGCGTCGGGTTCCAAGAAATGCCAACCCCATCTCCTTGATGGAGGCTGGGGTATTGCGCACAGCACCACCTGTATTCAGCGCGATTACCGGCATTGCCATGATGCAGACAACAAATACCTTTGAAGTCAGCCCAATCCCGTAAGCCATCACTAATAAAGGGATCAGCGCAGCAAGAGGAGCGGTCTGCATTACCACAAAAATGGGTGAGACAAGCCAATCAAGCTTACGATTCAGTCCTATAAATAATCCGATTCCAATTCCAAAGAAACCTGAAATCAAAATTCCAACTACGAGAGGTCTTAGGGTTTCCCCATAAGCAGTAAACAGGGTCCCATCCCAGATCAAGATTGCCAGCGCTGTCATGGATTCAAGGAAGGTTGGAAAGGCAAAGCTAACTGGAATCTGTCCAGCAACTTCCCAGCCTCCAAAAACAAAGAACGCTGATGACAATTTCAACAGATTCGATCTACTCAACATGAAGCTTTCATTCAGAAATAGATTCAAAGGTTCTGTTGATGAGTTGTTTCATTTTGACAGAATGATATTCGAAGATTTCAAGGCCGCTGCCTATCGGAGACAGCGGCTTTGAAAGAGGTTACTTAGCAGCTTTGTTCAATGGTTCCATGTACCAGAAATCATTGATGTTCAATGAGGCTGCATCGCCTTGAAGCTGGCCTGCTTTGGAATACCATTCCATATCAGCCTTGGCTGCATTTATTCCACCACCGTTGGCATCATAGAGGCCACCAGCAACCGCATCTGTGTAGAATTGGTCCAAATTGCCAAGAACCTCTTTTGGTAATTGCCCAATGGGTCCATCCGGATTGGTCTCTCGACTGATGATGGTTGGATCCTTCATCATGTCTTGATAAACGCTAACGAGTGCGTCCACAAAGATGTCAACATCTTTCCTGTTAGTTTTGATCCAATCAAGATTTGCGAAGAGCGCTTCGTCGCTTGCATCAACCTCAAACATTGGGAGTACATTGAAGTTATCGCCATGAAGCTTCACGAGCTTATTCTTATTGGACAAGTCCACAATGGTTGCATCAGTTTGCCCAGCGATCAGAGCGGCAATCCTATTAGCTGATCCTGGAACATACGAACGCTTACCAAACTTCATATTGAGACGATCCTCAATCACGTTGGCAATTGACTCGGTACCTCCACCTCTTGAGTGGAGCATGATAGGCTCCCCGTTCAGATCCTCGAGTTTCGAATATTTTTTTGAAGTCACTGGGAAGAACTTAAGCTTTGACAATTGGAAGATAATTCGTATGGGAGCCTTGGATCGTTGCATTACGGAGTAAGGAGTTCCAAAACCAATATCCATTTGTCCACTTAGGATCGCTTGAATTGCCAATTCTTCATCAGAAAAAGCTGTCCACTCGTAGTCAAGACTGTTTTTCTGGGCTCGATCCAGAGCTACAAAGAATGCTGCCAATTCATCCGAGGGTGTTTCGGCTAACGCGATCCGAATCTTACTAGCCTGAACTGGGCCAGCAAAGACAATCAACATGGCCAGCAGCGTACTGAGTAGCACGCCAATGGCACTTTTCGTTACTCGCATAATTCCTCCTCCAGATTTTTAACAAAATTAAAGATGCCAACCTTCGATTGAGGTTGGCTCAAAAACTCGCCGCCGAGCGAAACACACAAGGTGAATGTTCGACTTAACCCGACGGCCAACTTTTTTCATGGTTGATGAGATTGGTCAATCTATTTTTCATGATTGGTTAAAGATTGGTTAAAATATTGACGTCAGGCTTAGATTTATGCAATATCGGTTTCCATTAATTTTTTTACAATCTTTAAAGGAGAAACGTTGACCTCTGCAGATGGTGCTCTCATTCAACTCAAAGCTTGGTTGGCCCAAAGTAATTTGCCAAAGGATGGCAGATTGCCTCCTGAGAGAGAGTTTGCTGACCTTCTGGGTGTGTCCCGAGGGGATCTACGCAAAGCGCTAGCGACTCTTGAAAAAAATGGAGAACTGTGGCGAAGAGTTGGTAAAGGAACCTTTTTTGGTGCTAAACCAATTGATGAATTATCTGTTGTTGGTCGGGTTGCAGAACAATCCAACCCAATGGAAGTGATGAGTGCGAGAATATTGATCGAACCTTTGCTTGCTCGACAGGCTGCAATCAATGCGACAGGTTACCATATCGATGACCTAGAGCGCTGCCTGGTTGCCCAACGGGAGGCAGTAACTTGGCGTCAATATGAAAATGCGGATAATCGGTTGCATCGCACTATTGCAGAGGCTTCTCGCAATATGGTTTTGTTGGCACTTTTCGATCAATTAAATGCAATCCGGCGCGCTGTTGTTTGGGGACGACTCCGAAGTCAAATATCTGTGCCACCTAGTGATCATCATAGCTTTGCACAACACGATGCGCTTGTTCGAGCAATCCGGGAAAGAGATCAGGAGAAAGCTGCCACAATCATGAAAACGCACCTTGAAGAGGTTAGAGATGGCTTGATCAGGGCAAAACCGAATGCAGATTGAAATTCAACTTAGTTTTATCAAGGAATGTTTCCAAAGAATCAAAATAACTGTAAGGAATGAATTTCAATGAATGAAGAAAAGCTAACTTTAGAGATCTTCAGCGATTTTGTCTGACCTTGGTGCTATCTTGTCACCGGGCGTGTCAAAAGGTTGGAAGAAAAATTCAAATTGTCGATCAATTGGGTTCAGTTTCCACTACATCCTGAAACCCCAAAAGAAGGGTTGTCTCTAGAAGAGTTATTTGCAGGCCGAGATTTGGACATCCCAGCCATTCAGGGACATCTTAGAGAGTTGATGCGCTTGGAGGAGTTGCCCTATGGAAATCGAACACACACTTACAATAGTCGATTAGCTCAGGAACTCTCAAAATGGGGGGGGAGATTTTCAGAAAGTAACATCCTGAATCAGAAGATATTTGAAGCCTATTTTGTTGATGGCCAAAACCTAGCTAGTCAAAACCTGTTAATAAAACTTGCTGGGGAAGCTGGGCTGTCAACACAAGAAGCCGCGGAAGTCCTTGAAAAGCGCTCTTACAAAGAAGCGGTTGACCTTGATTGGATGAGATCAAGGCAAATTGGAATTGCTGGTGTGCCGACTTTTTTTCTGGGACAATATGGAATTTCAGGTGCCCAGTCCTATGAAATCCTTGAACGCTTCGTTGTTGAAAATTCAATCTGAATCTTTATTCCTTCTTTGAAAAGTAGTGTCTACTTGGGTCCCATCCAAGTTTATAAGCCCACCCAATTCATCTGGATAATCCTCCTCCAGAATCTCATTCATTTTACAATCTGATAAAATCAGGAACGTCAGAAAAAATAGTTGTAATGTTTCAATAATGTTGTATTGATTTACAAAATTTATCCAAATTTATTCCCACATATATTCATTTTTAGGTCTTAGCAGAGGAGTTTTCTCTCTATTTAGAGAGTAATCATCCGAATCGAAATTGTGAAATTTCATGATCTTGCCAAAGTGGATGTCATTTCAAAAATGGTAATTATGGAGTACCGACTCTCACAAAATTTAGTGGTGATTGAAGAACCATTGGAAAAAAACAATGTCAACCAACTGAGGGAAATCCTAATAAAAACTCCTGAACCACCAGAAAGTTTAACAATTGATCTGAGTAAGTCTCCCATGATTGATACCGCAGGGATTCAACTCTTAATTGCAATGAGGGAGTTCATGCGTAGTAAAGATCGAGAGTTAAAGATTCTCTTCAACAAAGATTTGGAAAAAATACTCAACTGGTGTGGAGTTGGCTGGCTGGCAAGTGAGACTGAGGGATGAATGCCAAAATTCTGATGGTTGATGACTCCAAAACTATACGCTTTCAGGTCCGTAAAATTTTGGAGGCTGAGCCAGATCATGACTACGACATCGCTGAAGCTGAGGATGGAAAGGGAGCTCTTGATGTAGTTGCGGCCTCGACTAAGGAAAAGCTGCCAGATTTAGTGTTGCTTGATCGCAACATGCCGAGGATGAATGGGGATGAGTTTATTCGGATCTTCAAAGCTGATCCTCAGTGGAGTCATATCCCAGTGTTGTTTCTGACAACTCATGGAGAAATTGAAGAACTGGTAAAAGGGCTGACAGAATTAAAGGCGGATGATTACTTGGGAAAGCCATTTAATCCATCAGAATTACAGGCCCGTGTAAAATCTCTGCTCCGTGTGAGGATGGCAGAAAAGGAAACATTGAGGCTCAACAGTGAGTTGGATCAATCTCTTAAACAACAGAAGCTTCAATTTGAAGAATTGAAGAAGACTAAAGTTGAGCTCGCAGAGATCTCAGCCGTTGCTGAATTGACAAGAATTTTTGAGAAATTTGTTCCTCGGGAATTCCTAGACCGAATCGCCAAGACTGGTATCGAAAACATTACTGTTGGTCATGCAGAGAGTGACATCATCACAATACTGTTTTCTGACATTCGCTCATTTACTGATATTTCTGAGTCGATGGAGCCGGCTGAACTGATGCAGTTCCTCAACACCTTTCTACAGTTTATGTCAGAGCCTATCCATTTGAACCATGGCTTTGTGGACAAGTTTATTGGTGACGCAATCATGGCTCTATTTGATCAACCTGGAAAACCTGATGCGATTGAAGCTCGAGATGCCGTTCGTTCAGGCATTGAGATGCAGGCGAGTTTGGTTCGCTTCAATAAATTAAGAGCGAAGCAGAACTATCCGCCAACGAAGATTGGAATTGGAGTTCACAGTGGACCAGTTGTGATTGGCACGCTTGGTTCAGAATCGAGGATGGATTCGACGGTCTTAGGTGATGCAGTAAACCTTGCGTCTCGCCTTGAAGGCTTAACCAAAAATTATCGTCTTCCGATGTTGGTATCTGAAGACTCTAAAAACCTGATCAGTCATCTTGAAGAATTTAACTGGCGCCTTCTTGATCGCATAACGGTCAAAGGCAAGCGCGAGCCAGTTCGTATCTATGAAGTATTCAATCAATATTCAGATAAAAATTACGAAATCAAACTCAAGGCTGCGAGTGTTTTTGAGGAAGCTATGACTCCTTACCTGAATCAAAATTGGGAATTAGCTATCGAGGGATTCAAAGAGTGCGAAGAGCTTTTGCCAGAGGATGCCTCTATTGAGATGCATTTAGATAGAGCGCAGAGCTTTCAAGAAACACCCCCAGCTGAAGATTGGGATGGGGTACACCGTTACTTCAGCAAATAGCAAAGATGGATTTGAGCAAATTTGATCCTGAAGCAGTAAAGCTTTTTCTTGAAGAAGCCACAGACATGCAGGATCAAATCGAAGAAAGCTTACTTACCTTAGAAGGAGACCCTTCGAATCAGGATGCAGTTAATAATGCGTTTCGTGGTTTCCATACGATCAAGGGTGGCGCAGGCATGATTGGTTTTGAGGAGTTACAGAAATACACCCACGAAGTAGAGTTCCTGCTATCAGATGTGCGTGGTGGTTCGCGCACTGTTACTGAGGAACTAATCAGTGCCCTGCTCAGCTCAATTGATTGCCTGAGAGGTTTTTGTTCTGAATTAGAAGGTGAGGGCGATTTCGATCATACACTTGCCGAAGCTAGTTTGGCCCAAATTCGTATTTTGTCGGGTGATTCAAACAGTCCAGAGGAGACTCCACAACCAGAATCAATCACACAACCAGATTCTACTCCTCATGAATCAGTCAGCGCATCAACCCCTAAGGACACCAGATCTAGGTACCTAATCTGGCTTAAATTCTCTGAAGATATTTTGGAAAATGGTGGGGATCCTATTGTTTTGCTGAAGGATTTTCATGAACAAGGGGAGTGTTATGTAACTCCACATTGCCATTCAATCCCTGATTTGGAATTTCTCGATCTGACAAAGCTGCATCTGCATTGGAGTTTGGTTCTTTCGACAACCAAAACAAGGGAAGATCTGGAGGACCTCCTCATGTTTTTCATGGATGAGGAAGGAGTTGAGATTAAATTAATTCAAGGGCCGCCGGAAGAAACGAAGATCAAGCAAGAAATTAACACTGGAATTCTTGAAGCAACCACCGAACAACCGAGACAGGCTAAGGTTCAGCAGTCTTCAACAGATAAAACCTTCAAGAAAGAAGGGCCAAAGTCTCCTGCAGTTTCACAAAAGTCAGAAACCAAAGTAACTCAACCCAACACCCCGAAAAAGAAAGATGAGTCAGGGGGAACAATTCACGTTTCCAACATGAAGCTTGATAAATTGATGAATCTGGTTGGTGAGACCGTCATCAACCAAGCAAGATTAAAAGAATTTGGACAAGAACTTCGCTTAGCAGATCGAAGAATGGGTGATCTCTATCAACAGATCGTTTACGACTCAGATATTGTTGTTCGCGAGCTTCAAGACCAGGTGATGAACATTCGCATGGTACCAATTAAGGGCACATTTTTACCGTTGCAAAGAATTGTTCGGGATTACTGTGTGGGCTCAGGAAAAAAAATCAATCTACAGATCTCTGGTGGTGAGACTGAACTGGATAAAAATGTTTCAGAAAAGCTTGGTGGTCCACTCAAGCATCTTGTCCGTAACGCAATGGATCATGGGATCGAGTCGATTGAAAAAAGATTAGAAACTGGCAAGGGAGAGGCAGGGACGATTTACTTACGAGCTTTTCATGGGGAAGGCCATGTCTTTATTGAAGTTCAAGATGACGGTGGAGGAATAAATTCAGAGGTGATTCTTCAGAAGGCCCTAAACAAAGGCCTCATTGATGAGAAAGCAGATTTGGACGAACAGGAAATTTTTCGACTCTTATTCCATGCTGGTTTCTCTACTGCGGAGAATGTCTCGGACATCTCGGGCAGAGGAGTGGGGATGGATGTCGTTCGGCAGGAGATTGAATCATTGAGAGGTGCAATTTTCATCAAAAGTGAAGTTGGGATGGGATCTACTTTTCAAATCAAACTTCCCCTAACGTTGGCAATTATTGAGGGGATGCTGGTTCAAGTACAGAATCAGGTCTTTACGATCCCTCTTCTTTCTATACTGGAATCGATTCGTCCTAATGCTGATCAATTCAGGACCATGCAGAAACAAGGTGAAGTGATTGAGGTCCGTGGTGAATACCTACCTGTTTTAAATCTTAGTAAAGCCTTCAATCTTGAAAGCGATAGAAAAACACACGCTGAAAAATTAGTTGTGATTGTAGAGAATAACAAAATGAGGTGCGGTCTCTTAGTAGATCGTATTTTAGATCAACAACAGGTTGTAATTAAGAGTATGGAAGAAAACTTCTTTCAAATCCCAGGCATTGCTGGAGCAACAATTTTAGGAGATGGAAGGGTGTCTCTGATTCTTGATTTGCCAAGTTTACTGAGAAAAAGTTTTAAACAAAATTGAAGGGGTTTTCTCAATGGGGTTAAAAGAGAAATCTAAATATGAAGACTCCTATGAATTTTCAAATCATGAGGGGCAGCAATATGTAAGTTTCAAGATTGCAGAGGAAACTTACATGGTGGATATTAAAAAAGTACGTGAATTCATTACATATGATCGAATTTCAATCATTCCAAATTTACCGGAACATTATAAGGGAGTGATTAATTTGAGAGGCTCCATTATTCCTGTAATGGACCTGAGATTACGATTTGGATATCCCCAATTAGAATACAACGAAAGAACAGTTTTAATGACTATTTTTGTTGAAGAAAAACTCATTGGAATGGTAGTTGACAAAGTATTGGATGTTATAAATTTGCCAGCTGAAAATCTACAACCTCCACCTGAAACAGAAATGATTGTAGAAAGACAATTCTTGGAGGCTCTTTGTGAATGGAAAGGAGAAATGTTGATTTTACTAAATTTGGATTCATTATTTGCCCAAGATAAGGCTATTCAAGCATTAATAGGCAACACTGAAAATAGTAATTGATTGAGGAATTATGACTAAGAACTCCCTCCAAGCTAAACTTTTGGTTCTTGTGTTGGCTGTCACGCTCACTTCGATCATTGTGATTAGTTACATCAGTATCTCAACACTTCAAAACGCTTTGGAATCAAAAGCTTTACAGCAAATGGTCTCAATAAGAGAGGTGCAAAAATCTGCTTTGGAAAATCAGTTCAACAATTACCGGAAGCAGATTCAAACCATGGCGCAATCAAACTATGTAATTGAAGCAATGAAGAGTTTTGATAAGTCATTTAAAAGCTATCCTAGTGAACTGCTTCAGTACGAACCACAGATAACGAATCAACAAAGATCAAAGGAATTGCGATCTTATTATACAGGAGAATTTGCAGAAGAATTTCAGAAAAAAAATGGCATTAGGACAGAAAGAACCAATGAGATATTCAGTCGCTTAAGTCCTGAAGCAATTGCATTTCAGCATGCTTTTATTGCGGATAATCCTAATCCGTTGGGAAGCAAACATCTAATGGATAAAAAAAATTATCTTGACAGAATAGATTATGTTGAATATCACACACATTACCATCCATATTTTCGTAATTTTTTAGAGAAATTTGGGTATTATGATATATTTTTAGTAGAGCCTGAAAATGGTAGGATCGTCTATAGTGTTTTCAAAGAATTAGATTATGCAACTTCCTTAGTAGATGGACCATACTCCCAATCAAATTTTGCAGCTGCTTTCCGAGCTGTTCAGGGAAGTCGAAATTCGGATTTGGTAAAGATGGTTGATTTTGACGAATATTATCCGTCCTATCAAAGTGCAGCTAGCTTCTTGTCCGTTCCAATTATCGATGGTGATGAACCAGTGGGAGTTCTGGTGTTTCAAATTCCAATTGACCAAATCAATACTACTATGACCAATAATGGAAGTTGGAATTCTGTTGGTTTGGGCAGGTCAGGTGAAACGTACATGGTCTCTAATGACTATTCGATGCGGAACGATTCACGTTTACTAATTGAGAACCCAGATAGTTTTTTTGGAAATCTGCAGAAGCAAAACACTCCTGCCGAAAAGATTACTCGAATCAGAAGTCTCCAAAGTAGTATTTTGATTCAGAATGCTAAATCGGAAGCAACAATTCGTGCGATCCAAGGTGAAAAAGGAACTGCTTTGGTTACTAACTATCTCGGTAACCATGTTCTGAGTGCATTTAGTCCGTTGAACATACCTGACGTTAATTGGGCAATCATTTCGGAGATCGAGGAAGCGGAGGTAAATGAATATACTAACGAATTGATCATGTTGATCATTGCTATTGCAATTTTGATCTCAATTGTTGCTATGTTGATCACATTTTTCTATGTGCGTAGTAGCCTAGCAAAACCTTTAAAGCAAATGGTTGCACAGGTCCAGGAACTTGAGATTACAAAGACCCTTGACCTGAGAAGAAGGGATGAAATTGGCCAAATTGCAAACGCCATTGATTTGTTCACCACTCGACTCTTTGAAATTGTTACCAAAATTAAGGATCGTGCTGCAGACATCAGTAGTTCTTCACAAATTTTGGCAGAAGGGAGTCAAGATCTTGCTACCAGAACAGAGGAGCAATCCTCTTCACTTGAAGAAACTGCTTCTGCAATGGAAGAGATGACTTCAAACGTTCAGCAAAATGCTGAAAGTGCAAATCATGCCAATCACATTTCACAAAATATGCGTGAAGTTGTTGAGGAAAGGAAATCCCTACTCCAATCCCTTCTAGGTCAAACAATAAGTTCCAATCAGAGCGACATTGATAAAGTGAGAGAGTCGAACGGTGAATACTTTGTGAAGGCGGAGCAGATGAATGATCAGATGGTTCTTGCAATGAGGGGAATTGGAGAAAGTTCTGAAAAAATCTCCGGGATCACCTCCGTCATTAACGACATTGCTTTTCAAACGAATCTATTGGCTTTAAATGCGTCAGTAGAAGCAGCGCGTGCCGGAGAGCATGGGAAAGGGTTTGCGGTTGTCGCAGCTGAAGTTAGAAATTTGGCTCATCGCTCTGCAGAGGCCTCTGAAGAGATAAGTACCTTGATCAAGAACAGCTTGGAGCAGGTCGCTAAAGGCACTTCCTTGATGGGAGAAGTCAATACTGTTGTTCAAGAAATGATTCAAAAAGCTGATCAGGCTCTGGAAGCCCTGAAGGAAAATTCTCGACAGAATCTTGAAAAACTAAATAATCAAACCACTGATAATTTGAAGGAGATTCAAACAGCGGTTTCCGAAGTGACCGATCTGATTGAAAACATCAAAGCTGCTTCAAATGAACAAGCGGAAGGTATCCGACAAGTCAATATCGCAGTTTCAGAACTTGACAGGATTACTCAGCAAAATGCCCTCTTGGTGGATGAGTCAGCGACTACCAGTCGATTAATGTCTGATCATTCTAATGAATTAATGAAAATCATTGAAGTCTTCAAATTGGAGCAAATCGAATACAGACCAGATGAAATATCAGGTTCTTCTCAAAAATTACTGACAAACACCAAGAATAATCAGTCATCAGGGGGTATGCGTCACAGTAGTTCCATTGATGACGGACTCCCAGATTTTGAGTGAATTGAAAAATCTCAATGATCAATAAAGATGCTGACGACCGCTTTAAATTCGGATCTTGTGGCTCCTCAAACTGCTAGCTCTCATGAGGAGACATTTGATCTGCTAGCCAGGCTGGCAGAGAAGCATCTGGGAATGGATTTCCATAAGCGACGCCATGACCGACTTTTTTTGATGATTGGGAAGCGGGTCAAAGCTACCTTCAAAAAGAGCGTCATTGACTATCTTTCGTTTCTAGAGACAAATCCGAATCATCCTGAATGGGTAGAGATTGAGCAAATTTTAACAATTCAGAAGACGGAATTTTTCAGGGAATCCTCCCAGATGAAATTCTTTGAAGAGATGATTCTACCTGAAATTAAACATAGGAAATCTAAAGAGCGTTATTCAAAAGTACGTGCTTGGAGTTGTGGCTGCTCTACTGGGGAAGAGGCCTATACTCTTTCAATTCTCTTCCATCAGAGATTTCTTCCTTCCACTGAGTGGGATGTTCGAATTCTGGCTTCTGACGTTCATCAGAATGCTTTGGAAATTGGCCAAAATGCTGAGTACACAGAAGAATCATTACAAAATGTCTCCAAAGAAAACAAACTGAATTATTTTGAGAAAATTGGCCAAAATTATTGTGTCATTGAACCTTTGAAAGAGATTATTCAATTTCGTAAAATCAACTTGATTTCTGATAATTATCCCATAAAAACAAAATTTAGCGTTATCTTCTGCCGTAATCTATTGATTTACATGACGCCATTCTGGCAAAATACAATTGTAAATCGTTTGAGAAACTATCTGGAACCAGGTGGTTATCTACTCTTGGGGCACTCTGAATATTTGGCTGACAAAAAAGATTTTCAGCTTACCAAATTTAATGCTTTTCAATCTCCCATCTTCTAAAGAATGAGCCTTTCAGGAAACAAGATCAAAGTACTGATCATTGATGACTCAGCCTTGGTGCGAAGAGTCCTGACAGATATTTTATCATCTGATTCAATGATCGAAGTGGTAGGAACAGCACCGGATGCCCAGATCGCAACAAGACAAATTAGAAAATTGGAACCTGATGTCTTGACGCTAGACATTATGATGCCTGGAATGGACGGGTTGGAATATCTTGAAAGGTTAATGAAATCTCATCCCATGCCGGTAGTCATGGTAAGCGCGTTAACCCAGAAAGGCGCGCCAGACGCTTTGAAGGCTTTAGAGTTGGGAGCAGTTGAAGTTATTGGCAAACCTCAGACAACTGTTCGTGAGGGAATGGAGGAGATCTCCATTTCTATCGTGGATGCGGTCAAGGCTGCTGCTCAGGCAAAATTGAAAAAGGCAGGAGATATCTTTCTAAAATCTCCTGAAAAATATACAGCTGACGCCATCATTCCAAAAAATCCTCCTCGACATCTTGGTGGACATGCTATCGATCCTCTGATTGCGATCGGTGCTTCGACGGGAGGAACGGAAGCCATTCTGGCAGTGCTATCCAAGTTGCCAGCATCAATGCCAGGAATTGTTGTAGTACAGCATATGCCGGGCTCATTCACGAAGAGTTTTGCAGAAAGACTAGATCGAAACTCTAAACTTACAGTGGTCGAGGCCACAAATGGAGAGGCTGTGGAAGCTGGAAAAGTTTATTTGGCTCCGGGTGAACAGCACATGCTTGTGGAAAGTGCAAATCGTGGCTATCGCATTCGACTCAATGATGGTCCCCTAGTTTGTAGACATCGTCCGTCTGTTGATGTGTTATTCCGCTCTGTAGCTCAGGAAGCAAGACTCCATGCCTTGGGTGTGATCCTAACTGGTATGGGAGATGACGGAGCTCAGGGGATGCTAGAAATGAAGGAAATGGGAGCTTTCAATGTTGCCCAAGATGAAAGCAGCTCTGTGGTCTATGGAATGCCTAAGGTTGCCTTAGCCAAAGGTGGAGTGGACCAAGTATTGACTTTGAAGGATATTCCTGAATTGCTGGTTCAAAGAACCCACTAATAAACTATTAAAATTTTTAAATATCAAGCTTCCTCAATCACTATCCAATATCTATTTCTACTACTGCTCATCTGTTTTCAAAACATTATCTCTCCTCCTTTACTCCTACGACTGACCCGCCATTAAATCCTGCAGTTGATTGCGAAAAAGACGTGCACCTCCATGAGCTGGATGACGAAGTCCACTACAGGAAATCTTAATCTCTGCAAGCTGCTGTTGAGCCTGTTTGCCAATCGCCAAGAGCCTTGCATTCGGAAATTGAGCTATCAGATACTGGAGGACTTCTCTCCCGATCCTTCGCTCCGATGGATTAGGTGTGCGGTTAGAAAGAAACCCACTCTGTTTCTTGTAAGGATGCCATGAAAACGAATTCCAAAGAATAGTTTTGTGAGTCAAATTAAAACGAACAAGCTCACTCCAAACAATTGTAGCAGTTGGTTCATTGAATCCTTTTTGATTCAAACTCTCTTTGCTTGTTCGCTGATGTTTCCCAGTAAATACATGGTTTGCGAATAATTGCTTATCTGATAGCTCTCCAAGAAGTAATCGTTCAGATGTCATCGGAATACCCGTGAAGTGGCCACCCTGATAACCTAGTGCTTCAGCTAGCATAATATATTGAACTTGACCTAATCTCTCCGAAAAATAAGCACGAAGATTCTGCTGTCTAACTTTATGAGAATCATTGTGCTTATCATGCTCAAAATCTACTTCCCACCAAGGATTAAAAACTTCACCTTTTGGAGATTCTTTCAGGAGATTCAGGAATTCATCGGTCATATTATTTCATTTTGAGCTGGAGCTTAGTTTGAAGAAAATGCTCTCAAAGTTACCTAATGAAAAAGATTTAATTTGACGTTCAAAAATATTACCTCTATCAATATATATGTGCATTGTGCATTATACATTTAACTAACTTTCCACTAACTTTTAACTTAATTTATTGGAGTTAAGAATGCGAAAACGAATTAGCATGCCAGATCGAGATTTCATTAAAGCCGCAAAAAGTGCTGCTAAATCTGGCCAGAGTTTAAGAGCAACAGCTTTGGGAGCAGGGGTAAGCTTGCAAACCTACAAAAATCATTTGATGGATGTGGCGATGCGATTGCAGGAAGCCCCTCCAAATTTTCCTAAAGGTAGACGAACTCGGATGAAGGAGCACATCTCTGAAATCAGAAGCTCGGGCCAGGGAGGTCAGGGTAGAAGGTTGGCACTTCCAAATGAAATTTTCGCGATCATGGGTTGGGATGTTGGGATGAAAGTGAAAATCAAGAAATCAGGAAAAAAAGTAACTTTAGAAACTTATGAGGGGCCTGAGTCAGGTTCCGTAGATGACGAAGATTAAATAGTCCTTAATTGTAAGATTCGCTTCGATCCTTGGACCAAAAATTATTTGGTAATTGAATGATGGGGCCAACGCATGTAGAAACGTGCCCCATTTTGATATCTTGGATCTAAGCGAATGATGCCATTGTGGGCTTCAAGAATCCTCGCTACAGTCGCCAATCCAATTCCACTTCCCTGCTTAGAATCATCCAATCTTATAAAAGGTTTGAAAATTTTTTCACCACCTAATCTTGGAATTCCATTGCCATTGTCTTCAATCCAGCACTCGCACCAGTTCCCAGAAACTCTCGTTCCAATTTTAATCTCAACTTGATCGAGTTTCCCTCTATATTTGATTGAGTTGCTGATTAGATTTTGCCAAACTTGACTCATCTTTAGAACATCGCATTGTACCTTGGGCCATTTGGAAGGAAGTCTGAATTTAACGATTCCCTGTTGTTGTTCTTGTTCAAACTGTTCAATTACAGTTTGTAGGATTTTTCCCAAAGAAACAGTTTGCATGTCCCCAATTATTTTTCCAGCCATTGCATAATTCAATAAAGTATCAATAAAGGTAAGCATCTTTGTGAATGAGCCTGGAATTCTGTCTAACAATTCATGCATACCGGGATCATTTCTTATTTCTGGATAATCTTCCTGTAACCGATGCAAAAAAAGATTGAAAAGACTGGCTGCCCCAACAACAGGAGATTTTAGATCGTGACTCACCATATGAGTGAAATCCTGCAATTCCTGTTTTTGTTGTAGTAAGTTCTGTGAAAGTTTTTGAACTTGATCAAAAGCCTTTTTTGTTCGAATAGCCGAGTTGATTCTGGCAAGAAGTGTGGTTTTCTCTACCGGCTTTAAAATATAGTCAACAGCCCCTGCATCAAAAGCTTCTCTTAGGGTTTGCCGATCATTCTTTGCAGTAACAATTAAGATTGGTAAATGAGCAAAGCGAGGTTGCTCTTTCAACAGTCGTGTTGTTTCTATTCCACTCAATTCTGGCATCATGTGATCAATAAGCATCACATCAGGCACCCACTCTTTCACAGTTTCAAGGGCTTCTTTGCCGCTACATACACTTCGAATACTCGAAGGCTGCTTTCGCAGAATATCTTCAATGACCAACCGATTATTTTCCTGATCATCAACGATCAGTATCTTGTCCATCTTGATTTAGTAAGGTTTTGGAGGTGTCAAATTGATTGGTACGTAAGGCCCAATTAGTCTGAGAAACAATACCTTCCAGCAAGGCCAAATCGTTTTGAGAAAGCTCTGAACGGTAGAGAATACTGCGTAACTTTGCTATTCTTTCTGATCTGGTGTGAGGAAGAAGAAAGCCAACCTGATGCAGCTGATCCGCCCATCGTTCTAGGAATTGATTGATTCGATTTATTTCTGCTTCTGAACTCGTTGGTGTTCTTGAGGAATTCTGAGGTCTTTGCTCTTGGATTCCGAACAGCTCGTAACAACAAATTGCTACGCTTTGAGCTAAATTTAATGTTTGATATGCTCCCGTAGGAATCCGAACCCATCTTTGCGCCCACTCCAGTTCCTCGTTACTAAGACCACGGTCTTCAGCACCAAAAATTATTGCATTGGGGGTGTTAGATTGAATCAGCCATTTGAAAGGCAATTGTAGGCCTTCCAACTTTCGATTTCGGTGCCGCTGCTGGGCTGTTGTCGCAATGACTCTTGAGCAATCTTGGAGAGCAACTTCAAGGCTTTGAACAATCTTCGTCTTTTGCAGAATCTCTTTGGCATGTGTTGCCATTTTGAGGGCATCTTCACTTTGAGGATCGCAACGAGGATTGACCAGAAACAACTCATTGAAACCAAAATTCATCATCACTCGAGCGATTGAACCAACGTTGAGTGCTCCTTGGGGTTCTACTAAAACGATTCTAGGAAGCATTCACCTTCTTCTTGACACTGATCGAAAACGATATAGTTTGGGAATCCAAGTCGGGGTGTAGCGCAGCCTGGTAGCGCACACGTCTGGGGGGCGTGTGGTCGCTGGTTCAAATCCAGTCACCCCGACCAGCCTTTTCCCCTTTTGATTTCAATGATTTAACGCCTGCTAGATAGTAATTTTCCGAGTTTACGCAAGAAACAAGTAAGCAAAGAGATCATTTGGTCATTTCCTTCATTATTTCAAGGAATTACCAATGTCTCGAAGCAACCTAGGAAGAGTAAACAAATTTAAAAAGTTTACTCAAGGATCAGCGGAAGATTCTGCCACATCTTCTATTCCCACCTCGAAAAATTCCTTATCAAAAACTTGCCCGAAGAGAGCTAATCAAAAGCTACGGGAAAAATCCACAAAATATTCTGGTCTCTATACAGAAGTTTTGAAGGATGGAGATTTATCCTACATCGGCAGGTTCAAGATACATGGAAAGAATAAGCGAGTCTCTCTAGGACGAAGAAGCGAAGGCATGACTCTGGAGTCTGCCTGCGTTCTTCGTCTTCAGATGATGGAGAAAGCACGTCAACAAATTTCAATGGAGGAAAATTCTGTTATAGGGGCGCCAACCTTATCAGATGTTTTCGAAGAATACCTTGAAGCCAAAAAGCTTCATAACGGCAGACCAATGAACTCTGAGGAAAGGACTCTATCCATTTTTAAAGCTAATTTCAAAAGTATTAAGACAAAACAAATTCATCAGATCGATGAAAAAGACC
>JAQWOT010000296.1 GCA_029245725.1 SAR324 cluster bacterium
ACAACCCCCCGCCAACGCCAACCTGCCTCAGCTTCCCAGTAACTTGTTACCAACCAATCTAAGTAGACAACTTATCCATGACCAAATGTAGATTTTTCAAAAAATTTAAACGAATACGTTGAAACATGAAGAAATAACAAAATGGACAGGAAGCGCTCGCTGATCCAACCAAAAGTATCCTGAACAGAGGTTCAAAACCAGCATTCAGCTAACCGCCAACCCTCCCCAATTTTTTTTTACATGAAGTAGTTAGGAAAGGAACCGATGAAAACCATCCTTTGTTACGGAGACTCAAATACGTGGGGATACAATCCATCCAGCCAGCAACGTTTTGGCCCAGAAGAAAGATGGACGGGAGTACTCCAAAAGGAGTTGGGAATTGAATATCGGATCATCGAGGAAGGGCTAAACGGCCGAACTACGGTTTGGGATGATCCGATTGAAGGCTTTAAGCATGGGATGAATTACCTAATTCCCTGTATCGAAAGTCATAAGCCATTTGACCTGATCACAATCATGTTAGGAACTAACGACCTAAAATTTCGTTTTTCAGTTTCGGCTTACGATATTGCTGAAAGCGTTGGAGTTTTAATTGAGCATGTGCAGCGAAGTACGGTCAGCCCAGATAATACAAGTCCTACGATACTGCTGATGGCTCCACCTCCTTTAGGGAAACTCAGTGAGTGTGAGGAAATGTTCCAGGGAGGGCTGGAAAAATCTCAACTTTTTGGCAGGTATTTTAGAGAAAAAGCCTTTAAAAGGGGTTGTGAATTTTTGGACACCTCAGAATTCATAAAGAGCAGTGATCTTGACGGGATCCATTTTGAACAGGAAGAGCACCGCAAGCTGGGAGAAGCTGTGGCCCAAAAGATAGGCTCAATTGTTCGATGACTCAACACCTTCACATCCGTTCAAGAGCGGGTTGAGTCGGTGAACGTTTGTATTTTGAGGATTCTTGACAGAAGAAGTTGGATTGGAAAGCAACTTATTCGTACTTGAAATGACTTGTTTTCGGTGTTGGTGCCATATCAGGGTTGAATCTGGCAGCGGAAAATGACTGGGAATACTGTTACTGGGTAGAAGTGAACTCATTTGCATGAGTCTGACCACTCTTGGCAGCAAATATAAAGTCATTCTCCACCATACCATCAATTTTGTGTGTCCAAATGCTTACACGGACGTTTCGGAAGGAGAGTAACAATTCGGGATGATGCCCTTCTGATTCTGCCAGATCTGCAATCAAATTTGTGAAATGCACTGCTTCCCGATAGGAGTCAAAGGCATAGTCTTTCTGGAGATGATGCTCGTCGAGCATCTCCCAACTTTTCTCCAGTTGGTCAAACAGCGCCTGAAGAGCATCCCCCTTGAGCGGAGGGATCCCACCACGGCAAGGGATACATTGTTTCTGAACTAACTCCATTACTTATTTCTCTGTAAGTTTAATTTTTGTTAAACTAGGTTCGCTACAACTGACTGAACCAATCCTGGCCTGCCAAAGACCGAATTTTGTGTGGGTAACTTTGTTGGAGCCTGAAAGTTGTTTGAAATGCAATTCTGAGTTTACTGTATCGTTTTTGTGCTGATTCTCAATTTGTCATCCAGTTTCCAGATAGCGTGTTCCGCTTCGGGTCCTGTGCTAGATGGAACCTCAACCTCCATATCCTCAAAATGATAGGTGGTTTTAGCTTTCTTTTCCATGAGCGCTTGCTAGAGCCCAGTTGCCAGTTTGGGCCAGGTCTGAGTATGTTCAGACATGATCTTTTCAAACTACATGAGGTTC
>JAQWOT010000297.1 GCA_029245725.1 SAR324 cluster bacterium
AATATAAGTCGTCCCCTTGTTAGCTTCCTGTGAATTCCAGTCCTCCTTCTTGCTTGTCAAACCATGCAGGAAAACTATTTTTTCATTTCCATTCGATCCATATTTTTTATAGGCAATTTGTTGATCACGATTTTCAGTAAAGTATGTTTTTGAGTCTATCATTTGACTATCTCCCGCTTTTAGAGTCTAGATTTAGAAAAAGCATCCATGGTTCTGCAACAGCTGGCAGCTGATTTAATTCCTTTTTCGACATCCTTCTTTGACAGTCATTAAAAACATTCAGGAAATCATTCCTCTGACGATCCAGGGAGAGGGATTCCATGCAGGAAGAAGTTGTTCATTTATTCGACTCTTCGGTTGTCCGGTTGGTTGCTGGTTTTGCGATACAGGCTATGCACCAGGAAACCGTGAGGATTTGAACAAACTCCCTCGATTGTCAATAGACTATGAATCCCTGCGAGAACAATTGCAAAGTCGCTATGTCATCATCAGCGGTGGGGAACCACTCTACCATCATGATTTTGAGGAATTGCTTGAGAGGTTGGTGGGAGACGGCTTTGAAGTGGCGGTTGAAACGAGTGGAGCAAAGGCCTTCCCTTTTGAGAAGTTTCCCCAGGTTTGGGTGACGTTCAGCCCAAAATTGCATGCAACTGATTATCTGAAAGACCAGCAGAGTCCAACTTTCTGGACAAATTCTCAGGAAATTAAGGTGGTGATCAGTGAAGCTAATGATTTGGAAGTTTACGAGCAATTACTAGATCAAGCAGCCCAACGTGGGATTCTGATCTACCTCCAACCGGAATGGTCTAAAAAACTAGAAGGTACCCCCCTGATTCTACAGATTCTTCGGCAGAAGCCAGATTGGAAAATTTCTGTGCAACTCCACAAATATCTCCAGTTACCCTGAATCGCCTCTCTCATTCGTTTGATTCAATCTCAGCTTTATCGCTAGCTCCCAGAATGCAGTGTTAGGATGTTCAGTTGATCCCCAAATGATTCGATTTCGAAAGCTTGAGCTGTATCTGGGAAGCAATTCTCAACTTTTTTGGTTGCAGCCTTGTTCAATTCGTTCACCAGAGCACCAATCGGATCTCGATGTGAAACCGCTATGAGTGTCCTTCCAACATGTTTCTTTCGGATCTCTTCAAACCAATTCATCATCCGGCTCAGTACCATCGTTGGCGACTCGATGCCATATTTCTCGGAGGAATCACTGAAATAATCTGCAGGGAGTTTGGTGAAAGGCTCTCCCTGAAAACTTCCCACATCTGTCTCTGTGATCCTTGGTTCCACTTCGATAGTTGACGGGACAATGGAGGAGATGATTTCAGCACTTTGGCGAGTCCGATCCATTGGTGAAGCATAAATCAGCTCAAATGGCGCATTCTTCTGCAACTTTTCAGCTATGTTTTTGATGTCCTGGCAGCCTTTCTCACTGAGAAAGTAACCAGGGATTTTGCCATAGATGATTTGCTTTGGGTTGAAAACCTCTCCATGTCGGACTAAGAACACTTTCATCGATTTTCCTTTGGAATTGAAAGAAAAGATGGTTTGTATAGTTGAGATCAGGTGCTGCGTGCTACATGCCCAATGACTCAAACAGAGTATGAGCAAAACTCATCGGATTCGAATCAAATTTTGCCTGAATAAGCTTTGGCAAAGGCTGTCAATTTTCGAAATCTTTTTTGATCTAACTGGTTTTCTAATAAGAAACGCCCTTTGCCTCAGTTCATGGGGAAAGCAAAGAATGGAGACAGCCGTTATTTGAGGGTATTGGGATAGTTGCTGGAAAGCTTCTGGGATTGATTTACTGAAAGAAAGGAACTTACATTCGTTTTTCGTATTGCTTCAAGCGTTGTGAAAAACCAGAACTGTGTCCACAGGCTGGTCCATGAGAATGAGTAACTGCTGTTCCATTGGTCTGGGGCTGAGACTTGGGCAAGCGCTTACGTAGTTCCTGACGACTATCAAGCCCGGGTAGCTTTGTACCAAAATTGGAAACTACCCGTTGAAGAGCTAGCTTGCCACAATTTGGGCAATTTTGTGGGTTGGATTCATAGATTTTTTGCAGCACTTCGCATTTTTTCCCACAATCTTCACAAGCATATTCATAAAGGGGCATCTGGATCCTTGGTGGGACAATTCACACCTGGTGTGTCTATTTCAGAGTTCAGTTCATCAAGTTCTGCTTTTAGGTCTTGGTGATTTTTTTGGCGATTGTAGTTGCGTTCTGAATCTTTTACTTTCTCTCTCCAACGGGTGAAGGGGAGAGTTCTGTTCTCCTTGCCCATGAATTCTCCTTGAAAACTCAGGATGGCTGGTGATGCATTGGTCTGTCTGCTTCCCTGTGCTCATTTTGGCTGGAACAGGCTGGTGGACCTGGCAGGCCTATCTCAGTGATCCGCCCTGGTATGCTTATCTGATGGCTGCTGGGATTGCTGTGCGCTGTCTAATTTGGCTCTGGCAGAGTCGTAAGCAATCCCTCCCACAAATCAAACGGTTGCAGTTGCCGAATCAGGAATTAAGGCGTTGATTGGCCCAAGCTTTGGCTTCTTCCAAATTAACGATGGCTCCGTCCAACTGTAGCACAAAGGCTTCTTCAAGGACTTTCCCCATTCGGGGACCCGGTCGCATGCCTAGCTGGAGAAGGTGCCGACCTTTTAGAAAAGGTTTGGGTTTCTCATCACAAACATCAAGCTGAGACGCCTGATCCAGGAGCCATTGTTTAGCTGGAAACTCTCGGCGTAATGCATCTTTAGTAGTCCTACCAAAATGATCAGCTTCCGCTACCAGTAGTAGTTCTGGAATAGATACTCGTAGAGCCAGCCTTCGAATCGCACCGGGTGTGACCTTTTCACGGTCGTTGTAGAGCATAGATGGGCGGAGATGTTCCCTCACTAAAACCATCACTTTTTCAATCAGAGAAGCTTCATCTGTTAACCTTCTCAAAAATTTCTCGGTGGGCTGCATTCCCAGAACATCGTGTGCAGGACTACGCCAGTGCCCATCTTTCCAGATCGTCGTCTCAGGCTTACCGAAGTCATGACAGAGAGCTCCAAACATCAAAACGAGGTCGGCTTTTTCCTCACCAACACGCAGTCTTGAGGCCTCATCCAATACCATCAGTGTGTGGGTCCAGACACATCCTTCAGGATGCCAGGTCGGATCTTGCGGCACATCAATCAGGGCTTCCAACTCTGGAAAGAAACGCAAGGCTTTGGTCTGCCGAAGGATTTCCAGCCCAATAGACGGTCGTTCTGGACGAAGCAGTAGTTTCTTGAACTCACCCAGCAACCTCTCACGGGACAATTCATTCAAATCCAGAGTCTTGCATAGTTCAATGGTCTCTGGGGCCAACTGAAAATTCAGACGAGCTGCGAACTGGGCTCCTCGTAGCACCCGCAAGGGGTCCTCAGCGAATGCGGGCCCAACATGGCGGAGAATCCCCTTCTTCAAATCTTCCTGACCGCGATGTGGATCTAACCATAGCTGTTGAATTGGGTCGAAGCCGATGCTGTTGACTGTAAAATCCCTGCGAGCCGAAGCCTTTTCAAATGTCATTTGGGGATCAGCATTGATCAAAAAACCCTTGTGCCCTTTACCGGTCTTACTTTCCCGTCTAGGAAGGCTGACATCATACTCAGCATGTTGGGTGATCAGCTTCAGCACTCCAAAGCTTTTGCCAACTCGAAGAACCTTACCGAATTTGGACAACACTCCCTCAAGTTCATTCGCTTCGAGACGGTAGACCTCCAAATCCAAATCTTTAGGAAGCAGTTGTCCCAGCAAATGGTCCCTGACGCTCCCTCCAACAAGGATCGGTTGTCCTCCTTGTTGATGAATGGCGTTGGCTAGTTTCGTAAGTTCAGCTGATAATTGCATGAATTCAGTTCAGCAGATGCTTCAAGTTTAGGAAAGCACTGTTGTAGCTTAAAGAATGTAGCTAGGCTAGAGTGAGGATGCAAGCAAGGGAGGTTAAAACATAAAAAGCGTAGCAGATTCTCTTGGGAATCTATTACGCTTTTTGGGAGGTTGTCAGTCGGAATGCGCCACTCAGTTGGCTTTTGGCATCGCGGAGACCACAGTATTCTCAAAGTTGCTGACAGCTTCGTCGGTCATCGCTTTCATTTGGGAAGAAGCGGTGCGCATTGCGGAGTAGCTCATGTCCAGCATTTGTGTCTGAACTTCTTGCATTGGTTGTACGAAAGAATTCCATCCTTCTACGCCGGCTACAGATTTGTAACTCAAAGCAATGAATTGCTTCTGGGAATCTTCCATCAGCGCAACATTCTTCATGCCTTGATCGTACATGTTATTGCAAACTTCTTTCACAATGTTATTGAATTCAGCGAACATAATTTCTCCTTAATTGAGAAGTTTATAGGGAGGAGTTAACATCGAACATATATTAATTTAGCGCCTAACTCCATTAATTGCAACTAAAATTGCAAAAATTTATCAGAAAATTATTAGAAATTTATCAGAGGTACTACTAGATGGTAATTAAAGAGGTCCGACTCATTCTTGGGGACCAGTTGTACGAGGGGCATAGTTGGTTTGAAAAGGTGAGCCCAGAAGTTTTGTACTTGATGATGGAGGTGCGTTCCGAAACCGATTACGTCTCGCATCATATTCAGAAAGTGATTGCTTTTTTTGCAGCGATGCGAGCGTTTGCGGCTCTTCTTTCAGCAAAGGGACACCGGATTTTGTATCTTAAACTAGATGATCCAAGAAACCAGCAGTCCTTTGGTGAAAATCTGAAGTGGGCTCTGGAGGAAAACCCTGAGGCTACCTGGGCTTATCAGTCACCTGATGAGTATCGTCTGGATCAAATGTTTCTGAAGTTGAGTAGTCAACCAGGGGTATCCTCGATAATGGTGGATACCGAGCATTTTCTCTGTGATCGAGAAGCGGTTAAGGATTTCTTTGTCGGCAAAAAGCAGTACTTGCTGGAGTCTTTCTATCGTCACTTGCGGAAGCAAACAGGGCTATTGATGCAGGGCTCAAAACCATCAGGTGGCAAGTGGAATTTTGATGCAGAGAATCGGCAAAAATATGATGGACATGTCCCTATTCCACCAAGAGTGAAGTTTGCAAACCAGGTTGATGAACTTTTGGAGATGGTCCGTAACGCAGGTGTACAAACGATCGGTTCGATTCACAACAATCAACTTGAGTGGCCTATTGATCGGGCACAGAGTCTCAAATTACTCGATTACTTCTGCAAGTATGGACTGCCTCATTTTGGAAGTTATCAGGATGCAATGACCGAGGCAGACCCTTTCCTTTTTCACTCGAGGCTTTCATTTGCTCTAAACGTGAAGATTCTGCACCCAAGGGAAGTGCTGGATAGAGTAATTCAAGAATGGGAGGACCGTCCAGATCAAATCAGCTTGGCCCAGGTAGAGGGCTTTGTTCGGCAAATCCTTGGCTGGCGTGAATATATCCGGGGAATCTACTGGACAGAGATGCCGGCTTATTCGGAGAGTAATGCCCTTGGACACAAACTCCCCCTACCATCCTGGTTCTGGAATGCGAAAACCAGAATGCGCTGCTTGTCACATGCTATAGAGCAATCTCTAGAGTATGCATATGCTCATCATATTCAACGATTGATGGTGACGGGTAATTTTGCGTTGTTGGCTGGAATTGATCCAGCTGAGGTCGATCGGTGGTATTTGGGAATTTATATCGATGCAATCGAGTGGGTTGAGTTGCCCAATACGCGTGGGATGAGTCAATTTGCCGATGGAGGACTGCTGGCAACGAAACCGTATGTGTCTTCTGCCAACTATCTCAAGAAAATGGGACACTATTGCGAGCAGTGTCCGTACGATGCGAAATCCAGACACGGCATGTTGGCTTGCCCCTTCAATAGTCTATATTGGGACTTCCATGACCGACATCGTGAAAAGCTGATTCGAAATCCACGCATCGGCATGGTCTATCGGACTTGGGACAAAATGGACTCAGACGAGCAAGTTGCTATCCGTGAGAGAGCTGTTTGGCTAAAGGAACACCTTGAAGAACTATGATCGCAGGATTTTAGAGTAACGAAGCAATGGCAAAGCCACCGGTGATCGTTCCAATTGTGCTACCAAGATTTGCAAAAACGACTACCAAGAGTACACGAGTGATCTTGTTACGCCAAAAACCCTTGAATTCCTGAACATCTGTCATCAAGCCTTCAAAATCTCGAACCTGTGGTCGTCGGATGAGAACTTCCACTAGGCCAGCGACCCAACCAGCAGCTACAGCAGGATTCAGAGAAGTAAACGGGGCTGCTATGAAGGCAGAGCCGATGGTCAGGGGATGGGCAAGTGCTAATGCGGAACCAAGAGCAGCGAGACTGCCATTGATCCAGAACCAGCGTTCTATCATTTCCCAACTGACGCTGGTATCCGCCATGGTAAAGCCGTAGACGATCAAGCCGATAATCAATGCCGGAATTCCCCACTTGAGAATTGTTCCGAGTGATCCGGGAGGAGGTACCCGTTCCAACTCATTGAGATCATGCTCTTTGCCAAGTTCACGCTTGATTCCGGGTACGTGTCCAGCTCCAACTACCGCGACGATCTTGGGCATGTCAGTTTGTCTGATTTTTTCAGCAAGATACTGGTCACGCTCATCAATCAAGGTCTCCTTCATCTCCGGAGCTTGAGAAGCCAAAGTTTCAAGGGCATCTGTCAGAACGTCACTTTGTTTCATACGTTCAATGTCTTCTTGCTGAATGGGATCATCGACAAACATGCTGCCCATCAACTGACCACTGAGTTTCCACTTTCGCCAAAATGAGAGTCTCCGCCATGTGCGTTGCAGTGTCACTCGGACATCTCGATCCGCTAACACGATTTTTGCTTCTAAATCTTCGGCAACACGGGCAGCTTCAACCATTTCAGCACCGGGCTCTACGCCTAATTGAGCACCAAGGCGTCGCTGGAATGCAGACATCAGGAGATTTGCCAACAATAGCATGGCTTTGCCCTGGCGAATGACCTTGAAGAGATCCATTTCCTTCCAGCGATCTCCATAGCGGAGCGCTTCGTAACGGGCAGCACAAAGTTCAATGCACACCGCATCAGGTTGCTCTTGTTCAATGACCCGACTGACTTCTTCTACACTCTCTCGTGAGATGTGGGCGGTTCCGACCAGCACGATCCGTTTCCCTTCGTGCTCGATCTCATGTACATTGGCCGAATATTCCATGCTCAGCGTCCTAGGCAAGAGTTAAGAAAAATTACTTAAATTAGCCCAAGCTTTCTACATTTCCAATTTATTTGATAGGATTTTAACAGAAGAAAAACAAATGTTTCTCCCTTTCCTGCCATTGATTCTTGCTTCGTTAGGGTTGTCATTGCTGGTATTGCCGATGCTACCTGAAGAAGCCGTGATCCCTCTCGGACCAGTCGAAACCTTGATCTTGCTCCTGATCAGCAGTCTTTTGCTTGGGCAGTGGCAGTCTCAATCCAACAGAATTTGGATTCAAGCGTTGCCAAGATGGGCCGTTGCTGGACTTTGGGCTGGCTTGAGTTGGGCCACACGGTTGCCTATTGGATTGGCTACTTACTGGGAAAGTATGAGGATGGATCAAGCCACGGTCGTTTTCCTCTTGGTATTGGTCTATTGGATTACAGATAGCCTTGCGGCTCACCCCTGTAGGACAGATGGTCAAAAGTGGTTGAAGACGATCCAGACGCTACGCCTGCAACTTCCTTTGATTTTGATTACAGGCTTGCACTTAGGGCTCACTCTTCTGCTCGACAAGACTACTCTTGATGAAGCAGTCAGCAACCAAGTGCTGGTTGAGTTAGGATTGAGTCTGTTGATTTTGTTGGGAACTGCGCCATGGTTTGTGGTGCTCAGTTGGGGAATACAACCTGTGCCCTCAGAAGTTAGAGATGAGATCACCACTGAACTGAAAGCTAACCGAACTTCCGTTCAAGGTGTGTTTTGTTGGCCCGGACACATCACTCAGACGGCGACCGCTGGAGTGATTGGAATTCTTCCATGGGCTCGCTTTCTGCTGGTCAGTCCGCAACTGCTGGCCCATTTGAATTCACAGGAATTACGTGCAGTCGTAGCTCATGAAGCAGGACATCTCCGACGCTGGCATCTATTCTTCTATGCACTTGCTTTCCTTGGTTTTGTAGAGTTGCTTTTTCTGATTCTGGTTGGGGTGGAGTTTACCCAGTGGATCACAGGCTTTACACCGCCGGACTGGCTACAGGGATTTTTGTTGTTAGGGTTGCTAGCTTTATTTCTTAGGGGAGGAATAGGATTTCTGAGCAGAAATTTTGAGCGACAAGCTGATTGTAATGCCTTTATGAGATGTGGTTGGGAGCCTTTTGCCACTGCTTTGACTAAAGTTGGCTACCTTAACCGAATTGCCCTGCATCAAGACAACTGGCATCACTATGGGATTCAGCAGCGATTGGAATTTCTAAAACTCTGTGAAGAACAACCTGAGAGAGTTGCAAAGCACAACCAAAGAGTGAGAACGATCCAAGGTAGCTGTCTGTTACTCTTTGGTTTGTTACTCTCTGCGAGTGTTTATAGTACCTCCCAGCACGCTGAAGAGAGCTTGATTTTTTGGCGATTGGAAAACATCGTTTCGGAAACAACGCCAGCAGATGTAGGGTTGTTTATTCAGGCGGCAAATACATTCTACGAAAAGTCAGAGTTTGAGCGCGCCGAAGAACTCTATCGACAAGCCTTGGTCTGGGAACCTGAAAACCCAAGGGCGCTCAACAACTTGGCTTGGCTACTAACACAGCATTTTGCCGAGCAACCCCTAAAAGTGCAGGAGAGTGTAGCGCTTGCAGAGCGTGCAGCGGCATTACAGCCAGCTGCCTATATTTTGGATACCCTTGCAGAAAGCTATGCTCTTCAGGGACGCTGGCGAGAAGCAGCAGATACAGCCAAAACTGCTTTAGAACGAGCTGAATCTGACATCCGTAACGTAGATCACATGGGCCTCCGCTACTACCAAGACCGCATGGAACATTTCCAGCACACTCACCTCTAAGTTTTTTTTCTCGGCAAATCCCTCCTGCCGTTCGGGATTTTTCCCAATATTTCAGCCAACTGACTCACTAGAGAACAGACCTTGCGTTGGGTGCAAAGAATTCTTTGGGTGGTCTTCATCCTGAACCTGCTTGGACTGGCTGGGCTGACTGTTCTCTATTTTGGCGGACCTGGCTGGTTACAGGAGCAGTTGCCAAAAGCACTAGAGAAGCAGTTAGGACGTCCAGTCCAGCTCACACAGGTGCGAGTGGAGCCGCTTTCCCTCAAGTTGACACTGCAGGGGTTGGAAATCCGTGAGGCTGATAATTCAGAAACTTTTGTTTCCCTCGAGGAAATTGGGATTGATCTGAGTTGGAATAGCTTCTGGCAATGGGCTTTTGTTGTTGAAGAGGTTGAGCTGATCTCTCCCTACCTCAATGTCTCTCATCTTGGGGAACAGCGCCTCAATTTCTCCGACCTGATTGAGCAAATTGCAGCTCCTGAAACAGATCGAACTTCTTCCGTTCAAGAGGAAGCTAAGTTCCCTTTTGAAATTAGAACCATCGCAGTACGGCAGGGAAAATTGCGGTTTCAGGACGTGCCCCACGTGCAAACCTACAATATTTCTGGACTGAATTTTCGCCTCCCAGCAATCTCGTCATTTCATCTTCAACCAGCCCAGGCATCTGGCCCAGCAACTCTAGTTGCACAGCTAGGGGAAACTAGCCTGAGGGTGGTTGCGCAGGAATTCACTATTGCTCCCTCAGAGACCGTTCGTCTCGACGTTCAACTGAAGAATCTTTACCTGCCGGATTTTCAGCAGTATCTCCCTAAAGAGTGGACGCTTCAGCTTCAAGATGGGTTGGTTGACGCAGATCTCAAATTAGGATTTCAGGTTGACCCTTTTGAGAAGTTTGCACTCAGCGGAACTTTGCAAATTCAAAGACTCAGCATTCAGAACAGTCTTCCTGGTGAGGCTTCTAAAGGATTGCTGGAAATCAGCCATCTTCAGGTTCCAATTCCTAAAATTCAGGTATTCCCTAGCCTTCAGGTAGCTTTAGGGCAGGTCGAATTGCGTGAATTCGAAGCCTGGTTAACACGAACTGAGAATGGAGCTTTCTTCTGGGAACAGATTCTTCAAACAAAATCTGGAAATGCGGTTGAGGAAAGTCCAAGTGCGGAACAATTGTCAGTGGAGTTGGGAGGACTCCGTATCTCAAAAGGGAAGCTTCACTTTATCGATGAAAAGAGCCAGCCAGCAAAGGTTCAAGAATGGCAATTGGATCAATTTTCAGTTGGTGAACTGACGATGCCTGTTTCATCCCGAAAAACACCTCTGAGTTTGAATTTAGCTCGAATAGGTGGCCCTACTCTTTCGTTCGGGGGGTTTTTCAATCCAGGCACTCTCCTTAGTCAGGGACAATTAAATCTGAGGGAATTTGAACTTGCTGAACTCACACCATTTCTTGAAGGCGTAATACCTGTTGAAGTGAAAGGAAGTTTAGATCTGAAAACAGATTTTGAGTGGGATCCTGCGTCCCAATTTCCCAGACTGAAAAAGACCTCACTGCAGTTGGAAGATTTTCAGTTGGATCTAGGTCAAGAAACATGGCTACAGCTTGCTAGCCTGGATTTAAACAGTGACGAACTGAATCTGCCGGCAAAACAAGTTTCGATAAGCTCTCTCTCCTTGAAACAACCCCAATTTCTATTATATCTCGATGATGACTGGACCACTAATTGGAATCAACTGGTTCCCTCATTGGCTCCAAGGAATGCAAAGGAAAGTGATCAGAAAGCAGAATGGCAAGTTCAACTCAATCAACTTCAGGTTGACAGCGGGGCTCTGAATTTGATTCATCGGCGAAAGAACAGAGAAGAGATTAAAAAACTGCTGCGAATCCCTGTGCTGGAGGTGAACGATTTTAGTTGGCCAATGGCTGGAGAAAGTCGAACAAGACTCAAATTGACGACTCTTGAGCAGGAAGAGTTTTCATTGGATGGTATTGCAAGCTGGGGTGAGCAAACTTGGAGAGGTGCACTCAAGGCGAATCTAAAATTACTGCCTTGGAAAACTTACTTTCGTGATCAATTGCCTTGGCAACTCAACTCTGGTCGCATGAACAGCGCTATGCAATTGCAACTCAATTGGAGCCCTTTCAAGTTGAGAGTGGACGGAGGTAAGCTTCATTTTTGGGATCTGGACCTTGTTGAAGCACAGGAAGCCTTACCAGACCTCAAATTCGCAGAGCTTTCTGTGAGTGGAGCAGTTGTCGAGTGGCCGAGGCAATGGTTTGAGTTCGAGTCTCTGAATCTCCATCAATTATCTCTCAAACAAGCAAACTCTTCTCTTCCTGATCTGACCTTGGGGGGATTGGCCAGTGGAGGTCTGTCTTTAGCAGTTGAGGACCAGCGTCTCAATCTGGGAGCACTTCAATTTCAAAATTTGAAAATTCCTGGGGATTCCTTGAAATCACCAAGTCTGGATCTGAAACAGTTGACAGCTCTGGGACTAGATTTGTCATGGGGCAAGCGCCAGGCGAAGTTGGCAAAACTGGATCTACAGCAGTTCCAGGTGACTCCTACAGATGCGATACAACCAGAACTCTGGCTAACTAAAGTAGTGGCTGTGGAATGGGATCTGGATTGGTTCAAAAAGGAACTTCTTCTTGAAAGTGTTGCAGTAGATAAAGGCTTGATTGAACTCGCCTTGTTACCTGATGGTCGATTCAATTGGGAACGATGGCTACCAACTTCAACCAAACAAGATGGAAGAACTGAATCTAGTGATGATACTCCATGGAAAGTGGAACTTGCCAAACTAGAGGCAACCCTAGATCGCTTGAGTTGGCAAGATCTAGAGACTCCAACGCCACCGTTGGTGATTACCAACGGATCCCTGCAGGTCAAAAACCTGAATACTGATCGGCAGTGGATCGAGAATTTTACTCTACAGGGAAAGCTAGATGAGACTGGACAGGGGTCTGTTACCGGTTCCATTCGCTTTGACAAAGATCTGAGTCTCGATGTTGATCTAGTAGATTTTGATCTACTAACCTGGCAACCCTACTGGATTGAATATGCGCCACTGAAAGCTGATCAGGCTCTCGGCACCCTTCAGGGGCGATTTTACTACAAATTTGATCTTGTAGGTGAGTGGCTACGTTTTGACGGTCTTGCTCGTATTCGAGATGCAAGGTTGATTGATAAGGGAACTGGTCAAATCATGGGTCAGTGGGATGTGCTTGAAACCGAGAATGGACTGCTAGAGTTTGATCCTTTTGTCTTGGATCTAGGATCGATGTTATTGGCAGATTTTGAATTGCCAATCCGTAGGCAAACTGATGGGGGGTTGGAATGGATGACACTTTTTGAGAGTGAGGAGGATGAGGAAGATTCTAATCTGGAACCAGGCCCTGTTTTCCTGAAAAAACTATCTCTCGAGAGAGGAAATCTGAGCTGGGATGATGCAAGTAATGCCAAGCCGGTACTAATCACGCTGCAAAACCTCAAAGGCGATATTCAAAACATTCTTGGCTTAAATGTTCCTTTGGAACTGGATTTAAAAGGGCGTTGGGAAGGAGTCGCTCCACTTGAAGCGAAACTTGCTCTTGATTGGCACCGGGATTCCTGGGGTATCAATGGCAAGCTGTATTCACAAGATTTCGATCTTCTTTGGGTTAATCCATATGCAGAGCGCTATCTCGGCTATCGTTTTGACCGAGGAAGTGTGGAATTATCTGTTGATTACAAAACGGCTGGAGAAGAAATTGATGTTGAGAACAATCTCCTCATTCAAAGACTAGTGCTAGGCCCTGAAACTCCTGGGCCAGACACACTGGACCTCCCAGTGGAGTTAGCAGTCGGGTTACTTCGAGACCCACAAGGTACCATCGATCTTTCCGTACCAGTTAGCGGAAACCTCGAAGATCCAGAGTTCGGGCTCTGGGGCACTACACTGACTGTTTTTGTTACTCTGGTCAGTAAGGCAGTTACCGCCCCATTCACGCTAATTGCCGATGCTGTTTTTGATGGGGATTTGGACGAGAACACCCAGATCATCCGTTTCCAACCAGGAAGTCTGGAGATCCCAGCTGCAGAAAAAACAAAACTGGATCAATTGAGAGAGGTGTTGAAGGAACGACCCCAACTGAAAATGGAATTGGTGACGCTCTTACGTCGTGACACAGAGATCGCTGCCTTACGAGAGCAGGAACTGGATCGACAAATTCGCCGTGAGAAAATTGCAGAGCTAATTCGTTTGAATGTCGAAGATTCGATCTCAGTAAATATGATTCTTACTTCAGATGAGCAGCAAAACTACTTGAACCAAATGTTTCAACGAATCTACGGTAGCCCTAAGGGTCTCAGTGAAGAAGAGGTTCGGTTGAAGCTACTGGATAAGATTCCTATCGAGGATCTGGACTTGGAAGAGCTAGCAGAACAGCGGGCTTACAACATTCGTAATCTGTTGCTTGAGGAAGGATTGCTGGCAGCTGGGCAGATCAAGTTGAACCCAGTTTTTGAAACAACCACATCACACTTTCAATCCAGTAGAGTGGAGTTGAGATTCTCCCGTTGAAAACAAAATTACTGTGATGAGCTTTCCGGGTAGAGGCGTTGAGTATATTGCTGCAGTTGATTAGCACTGTTGGGAATGGGCTGATCCCATAGACGAAGTACTCTGCGGGCGAGACGGATCATATCCTGGCCAGCGTTGCTGGTAGATGCAAAAGACATCAAAGACTTACCCTGCCTCAGTGAATTGAGCACAGCAAGATCTTCCGGGATATAGCCAATAAATTCTACAGTCAAATCCAGCTGGTGCCTGAGGTATTTTTCCAACTCGGGAATGATGGTAAGATCATCTGGTCCCAATCCACGGTTGAAGACCAATCGAGGTCTGAATTGATGCCAACTGCTCAAAACTTTTTCTGCAATCTCGGGATCCAAGGAACTCAGCAAGGTTTGTAGCAAACTAGGTTGGTTGCTTTTTAATTCTAGTGGAGAGGTATAAAGAGTCTGTAGCTTGCGGTGGATTGAACGATCTTGTGGTAGGGCATGTTCAATCACCCGGAAAGCCAGATTCTTCAGGAAGTTCATCAAGTTTTGAAGCGAAGTGATTTCTGGAGTGGTGACCAGCAAGCCCTTGTGTGCAATTCGAAAGAAATCCAAAGTACTAAACGAACTGCCTGCTCCTAGATCCAGAATTACATATTCTGCAGGGAGTGCTCGGATCTGTTGCACCAACCGTCGCTGCTGAGCCACGTTCAATTGAGCAAGGAAGGGATTCCCTTCATCTCCAGCTAGCAAATGGAGATTTCGGTGCGGAGTACGAGCCAGATATGATTCTAGTGGGGCTTGGTCCGTTGAGCGTAAGAAACGCGCCAGGCCAGGGGGCGTGCCTCCGCTAAGTCCGAGGCAACTGTGAAGATTAGCTGCGCCAAGATCCAAGTCAATTCCGATTGTCTTGTGACCCAGTCTTGCCAGCACAATAGCTAGGTTTGCAGCAATCAGGCTTTTGCCCACACCTCCCTTGCCCCCCGCAATCGGAATAATTGTGGCGGTTTTCTGATTGGCTGGAGTTGCGTTCATATGACCTGTTTGATAGATGGTTTCTCAGAAATCAACTTTATATCATTGCAGCAATCAGCAACTTTTTCCAGAGAACAGGGATTGTGAAATTAATCATCCCAATTGCTAGTGGCAAAGGTGGGGTCGGCAAGAGTGCAATCACAGCAAATCTCGGTTTTTCCCTTGCAAAATTGGGTCATCAAGTAATCGTTGCTGATTTTGATTTTGGTGGAGCTAACCTTCATAACTATTTGGGGCTGAAAAATAACAATCCAGGGTTGGGGGAATTTTTACAAGATCGTTCCAACCAATTGACAAACCTGCTGGTACCAACCTTTCATCCAAATTTGCAGTTTCTTCCTGGAGAGGGGGCTACTCCCTTTATGGCCGATCTGAATGTAATGGCTCGGCGCCGATTTCTTGTAGAACTATATCAACTTCCCGCTGAAATCATCCTTTTGGATTTAAGCGCTGGCTATAACCCGTTGACCCTAGATTTTTTCAATGCTTCTCAAACCGGACTACTGATCACAAGACCAGAATTCCATCTGTGATGAATCTACTGGAATTTCTCAGGCAGTCTATTTATCGCCGGTTACTGCATTACCTTTCCAAAGATCGTGATTTGCTCAATCAGATAGGTAAATTTCTGTTCCAACCAATCAATTCTGTACCTGTAGTCACGATGAGGGAAGTCCTCCAGCTAATTTCAGCCCATCATCCTGAAATTGCAAAAACACTTCACCAAGATGGGGAAGCACGTCAAGTTCGTATAGTTTTCAACCAAGTTCAGCAGCAAGAGGATCTGGGGTTTTGGGTGCAAGTACAGGCGTTGGCCAGGAATCAACTTTCCTGTCCATTGGAAAGTTGGGCACAGTGTCCAACAGATCCTTCAGTATCCGCAGCACTTAAGGCTCAAACTCCTGTGATTCAGCAAGGTGTTTCTACACAATTGCTATGTTCTCTCCAACATCTTGCGAAAAGAATTCAGAGCAATTGGTTGGGCAATGCCTCCAAAATCAGTATCTCAACCAACCGTCAAGATCATTGAAATGCCCTCATTCTGAACTCTCAACTAGCACTAAACTATTGCAAAAAACTATCATTATTAGCAAAAAAACAGGTCGACTTGGTAACCGCCTTCAACTTTATGCACACTGGCTTGCTTTTGCGCTAGAGAAAGACTTGAGACTACTGAATCCAGCTTTCGCCGAATATTCGTTGTTTTTTCAAGGAACTGCTGATCAGAGATGGGGGAAATTTCCCAAAGATCAAGATACTGTTTCTCCCTCTGAAACTTCAAGAGAGTGGATTTATTGGTCAAACCGCGCAGCTTATAAATTAGCCAAGCCCTTAGCGATCTCAAAGAATGCAGGGATAAGAGTGGCAAAAGCACAAAGTTCTAAGCTTATTCAAACTGATTCACTTTGGAATGACTTTATTCAAGAATCTTGGAATATCTTGTTCACGCAGGGACTTCATTTCTATTCACCAGGAGAATGGTTCGTACGGCATGGCGATACGATCCGCAGCTTTTTGGCACCGTTGAATTGTTATCAGGAAAAAGCGACACAGTTTGTTACACAAATAAAATTACACACAGATCTTCTTGTTGGAGTTCACCTGAGACAGACTGATTACCAAGAATTCGTGGGCGGTCGTTTCTTTTATTCTCTGAACCAATACTTGATGAAAATGCTGGAAATAAGGAAACTTTACCATCCCAGAAGTTGTACTTTCTTGATTTGCTCTGATGTGTCGTGGCAAGGAAGCCTAAAGCAAGACCTACAATGTTTTTCAGGTCCAGGAACTGTAATCGGTGATCTAATTGCTTTGTCGAAGTGTGACCTGATACTAGGTCCACCTAGTACTTTTAGTGGATGGGCTGCTTGGTACGGTAAAGTTCCCATTCATTTTCTTGAAAATCCAACCATTTCCCTCGCACTGGATTCCTTCGAAATTCTGCCCTACCCCCACGGGGCCTTCCGGGAAGAATACGCATCTCTAGGCTAGTGAGTGACTAGCCACTGCCGAAATTGATCTGTTGTCTTCGATATATCAAATTCTGCTTCTGCCCGATTTCTTGCGTTTTCCTGAAGTGTTTTATATTCAAGTGCTGTCATTGTGTTGATCTCCTCAAGAACTTTTTGCACAGATTCAGGGTTTTCAAGATCAATGAATCGACCGTAATTTTCCTGATTCAATTCTGCGAAGCTTCCTTGCCTGACAGTAATTGTTGGTGTTCCTGCGGCTAGTGCTTCAAGCAAAGAAAATCCGTAAAACTCATTCTGAGATGTGAAAAACAGGAAGTGTGATTGTTCGAGTATCAAGTTAGGCTCATTGGTGAACCCAGGGAAAAGTATCTTTGTAGTGAGCTGCTGGGGGACCATTTGCTGAAGTTGCTGCAGATACTCCTGACCCTTCGTGTCATGATCATGAGGTTTTCCAAAAATCTTGATGATGAACCGCTCTTGCAGGTTTGGGTTCATTTGAAAAGCATTTATGACTGCCTCAACAAGTTCCCGAATCCTTTTTGCTGGTTCGATTCTTGACAGTGAGACCAGTGTAAGGGGCGAATTCCAAGATTTTTTTTGGACTTTTCGAGCTAAAGGGACTCCAAAATACTGGAAATGGCGACACTTCTCAGGAATAGGTAACCGTTCTTTGGACTGACTGTGGGTCAATCTAGTTGGAAAAATACAGTTAAATTTTTGATAAAGGTAATGATGATAGATGTCGTGCTTACGCCCAAAACCATGCATGAAAACTCTAATGTGTTTTTTAGGCCATTTAAGCAAGCCCACCAGCCAGGTGGCATGCATCGTACTGCCGGTATAATGAATAATTGCGTCAGGGGATTGTTCTCTAAGAGTTTGCCAAAGGTCCAAATGGTTCCCAGACCTCAGTTCTATAGTGGAATTTTGGAGAAGTTCTCTACTGTCTACAATACCATTCCGCTGGCTGAAAAAGATCGTATTTTTGCAACTTTGCTTTTGCAACTCACAGGCGAAGAAAACTACAAATTTTTCCAAACCTCCCCAATTTCGAGTGTGTAACCAGTGCAGGATTTTCATAATAGTAACACTGGATTGTCATGTGCCATCAACTGTTTTGCAATCGCTTCCTTTACAGTTATTAGAGGAGTGTTTAAACACTCCAACTGGCAATTTGGGTAGTCACACTGAGTCTTGCAACCAGGATTGAATTCAAAACTTAAATGTTTGTTTTGGTTGGGTGGAGTCCAATTCATAGCCAATGGCCTTCCAAAAATTGCTACAGTTGGGATGTCCGCTGCCACTGCAAAATGCCTTGGCCCATTATCGTTACCAATGTGCAGGATCACTTGTTCAAAAAGAGCCCGAGTTTGAGCTAGGTTTGGTGGATCATAATTTGGAAGGGCCTCGTAGCACATCTGTCTTCGTACCGTATCCACAAATTCCTGCTCACCAGGTCCGTAGATGAACAGGATTTTTACTCCATACTGTTCAATCAGCCAATCTGCGAGTTTGGCGAAGTTTTCCAATGGCCATCGCTTGTAAGGTTGGCGAGATACCGGGGAGATGGAGATGACTCTATCATCTGGCCGCACTCTTAATTGTTCCAGCAAGCCCATCGCAAAAACTCTCTCCTCCACGCTGATTGGAAATTCGGGTAAGAGATCTTTGATATCCACCGTCAATCCCAAAGCTTCCAGAAGTTGGAGTTTATGGGAAGTTGCGTAGCCGACTCCATTCTGGAGAGGAACAGCGTGAGTGTAGTGCCAAGCTCTTCCTCGAAAATCAAAGCCAACCCTCTTGGGAGCCCCACTAAGTCTACTGATGAAGGCACTTCTGGGATTACCAAAGAAGTCGATCACACAGTCAAAACGCATTTGACGCAGTTGTTTTAGGAAGTTAAAACTCTCTCCCCAAGTCATTTTCTTTGGTAGTAACCAGACCTCGCTCAAGTGCGGATTGTATTGTAAAAGTTGTTCAGACGGGGTTTCAGTCAGAAAGGTGATTTCAGCATCAGGCAAGGCTTGGTGAAGCTGACGGATTGCTGGGGTGGTCATCAGCACATCCCCTAATCGGCGGAGTTGGATCAGTAGAATTTTGCGAAATCCAGTCACTATTCCATGTGGTTTGAAGGTCAGGGTAGAAACCTGTATGCGTTGGGTCCACTTTGGCTTGGTTAACTTCCTTTCAAATCAACAAAAATCTTGCGTTGGGAGTAGCCCTGACTTAGCGTTTGCAACTCAATTTTCCTCGGATCAAGTCCCCCATAGCTTGCTCATAAGTTCAGATGCCATCGCCTCCATCCCCTTCTCAATTGGAACTTACCCGGCTTCCCCAACATGTTGGCATTATCATGGATGGCAACGGGCGTTGGGCCCAGCAGCGATTGATTCCTAGATTCCAAGGACATCGCAATGCAGTTCGTGCAGTGCGGGCCGTTGTTGAAACAGCAGCGGAACTTGGATTGCAGGTCCTCACTCTCTATGCCTTCTCCACAGAAAATTGGGTTCGCCCTCGCCAAGAGATCAATGTACTAATGGAGTTGCTTCACGAATATTTGCAGAAGGAACTCGGAACGATGCTAGAAAATAATGTAAGTATGCGGATCTCAGGGGATACCTCACGCCTTCCAGAATTTCTTCACAAACCACTAGAAAACGCTTTGAATTTGACTGAGAGCAATACTGGCCTAACGCTGAATCTTGCTCTCAACTACGGTGGACGAGCGGAACTAGTCAGAGCGATGCAGCAAATGGCCCGAAAAATTGAAGGTGGAGAACTTCACGCTGGAGAAATTAATGAGGAGGCCATCAACAAGCATTTATACACTTCTGGTCTGCCCAATCCGGATCTGATCATTCGCACAAGTGGAGAACAAAGGCTATCAAATTTTCTCATCTGGCAGGCAGCCTACGCAGAGTTTTACTATACTGAAGTTCTCTGGCCTGATTTTACGAAAGAAGATTTTCACAAAGCCTTGCAAGCCTACCAACAGCGGCAACGTAGAATGGGTGACATCACACCTGTCTCTGCCTAACATTTCCTATTTGAAATTAAAAAAGCATGTCTGAAGTGAGCCCAACCACTTGGTGGTCTTCCAACCTAACGCAGAGATTGCTCAGTGGTATGGTGATGGTGTTAGTGGCAATCCTTTCACTGGCCTATGGCACCACCCAATGGGTTGGTCTGCTGGTTTTGGTGGTCGTCATACTTGGAATGCAGGAATATCGAGCTATGCTCTCCCAACAGAAAGTACACCTGAATCGGCGAGGCTGGCTATACTCTGCTTTTTTACTAAGTATCAGCCCACTCTTGGGAGGAATCGGTGCTCTGAATGCTATGCTGATCTTGGTTGCAGGTGGCTGGATTCTGCATGAGATGGTTTTTTCCCGCAAGCAGCAATTAGAGGAACTGTATTCTTTGGGGTGGGCTTTATTTGGATTGTTTTGGGTTGGTTGGAGCTTTCCACATATGACACTGATTAAGGACCTCCCCCATGGAGAATTGAATCTATGTCTGTTACTTGTTGTGATTGTACTCACGGATAGTCTCGCTTATTTTGGTGGACGCAAATTTGGCAAAAATCCACTTGCTCCTGGAATCAGTCCGAAAAAGACCCGTGAGGGGAGCTTATGTGGGACAGTTGGGAGTATGCTGGTTGGCTCGGTGATTGCCGTGAATTGGCTAGAATTTTCCTGGCCAATGGCCTTGTTGCTAACTTTTATCATCTCGGTGTTGGGTCAGGTCGGAGATTTGGTTGAATCGAAAATGAAGCGCCTCTGTGGTGTCAAGGACTCTGGGAAGGTACTGCCTGGACATGGTGGTATCCTAGATCGGTTGGATAGTTTTCTGCTCACGACCCCCTTCTTTTACTACTGGATGCTGCTTATCGCATGAATCCAAAATCCATTGCACTACTGGGTTCTACAGGTTCCATCGGGGGCAGTACACTAAGTCTCGTTAGGCAGTTCCCCGATCGTTTTAAGATTCACTCACTGAGTTGTCGACGCTCAATCGAAATGCTTATTGATCAGATCAAAGAATTTGCACCGAAGCAAGTCGTCGTCGAGGCTTCGGATCAGGTCAATCAACTTAGAGAACTTTTCAATGAGTCTGAATTGGAAATTCTTCCTGGAGACCAAGGGAATTGCGAGTTGGTACAACATCCTGATGTAGATTTGGTGGTCACAGGAATTGTGGGAAGTGCAGGATTATCGCCCTGCCTCAAAGCTTTGGAATCTGGAAAAGATTTGGTATTTGGTAATAAAGAGTCCTTGGTGCTCGCAGGAGAGTTGTTCATGCAAGTTGCCCATCGAAGTGGGAGCCGAATCTTACCGATGGATAGTGAGCACAATGCGATTTTTCAATCTCTCGTTGGTCATCGACGTGAAGATGTAGTTTCACTGGTTCTAACAGCTTCTGGAGGTCCTTTTCGAGATATGCCACTGGAGGATTTTTCAGCAATTACCAAGGAAGCGGCGCTACAACATCCCAACTGGGAGATGGGTAACAAGATCACTATCGATTCAGCGACGATGATGAACAAGGGTCTTGAAGTGATTGAAGCCCACTGGCTTTTTGGAATTCCTCTAGAAAAAATTGAAGTGGTGATTCATCATGAAAGCATTGTTCACTCCCTGGTTGAATATGTTGACGGTTCCCTGATTGCTCAACTTGGACAACCAGATATGCGTATTCCCTTGGCCTACTGCCTGGGTTATCCGGAACGTCTGCCTTTGAATTTACCAAGATTGAACCTGTGCGAACTTGGTTCTTTGCATTTTGAAAATCCTGATCCAGTCCGTTACCCTTGTCTCGCTTTGGCGTTGGCTGCTTTGCGACAGGGTGGGGCGGTGCCGGCAGTTTTGAATGGAGGAAATGAGGCGGTTGTGGAAGCTTTTTTAGATGAAGAGTTGCACTTCAACCACATCGCAAGTTATCTTCAAAGGCTGATGTCGCTTCTTGAGTGCTGGCGACAGAAACCGGAATGTCCAAATTATCTCCAACACATCAACTCGGTGGATGATGCCCTGGCTGCGGATCGCTGGGGTCGATCTCAACTCCGCCACTTGCTGGAAACAACTTCATGATCACTACGGTTCTTTCCTTCATTGTTGTTCTGGGTTTTCTGATCTTCATTCATGAACTCGGGCATTACCTTGCGGCTCGGCACGTCAATGTTCGTGTCGAAACTTTCTCGATTGGCTTTCCACCCAAGATGACAGGTTTTCGTAGGGGCAATACGGATTACCAGATCTGTTGGATTCCACTTGGAGGGTACGTCCGATTGTTTGGACAAAATGTCATGGACGAAGATCCCAACGATCCTGAAAACTACGCTTCGAAGACAGTCTGGCAACGCTTCTACATTCTAGTTGCAGGCCCTGCGATGAACCTTGTCTTTGCTTTCATCTTCATGCCACTCGTGTATCTGGTGGGTGTTGATGCTCCGGCATACCTGTCGGCCCCTCCAGTGGTTCAACAAGTTAAGTTAGAAAGCTTCGCAGCCTCGGTTGGTCTGCAAGCCGGAGATGAGGTAATTGCCGTCAATGGCCGAGAGGTTCGTAATTGGCGAGGACTTCAATCCGAATGGGGAACGCTGACACCTGCAGATTCACTTTCCCTGACTGTGCTGCTCAGTGGAAGAGAGGTTGAAGCTCAGAGCACAATGCGTGAGGTGCAGAATTATGGGGAAGTAGGTTGGGTACCTCACATTCCTGCAGTCATAGGCGTCATTAGCTCAGGTTCCGCTGCCGATGAAGCAGGTCTGGAAATCGGGGACCGCATCATGCGCCTGGGAGGTGAAGATGTGGGAGACTGGTCGGACATTTCTCGTTTGGTTCAGCAAAGCCAACCTTCAGCCCCAGCCAATCCAATTCCCATGACAGTGGAACTGGTCCGTAATGGACAAACCAAGCTGCTGGAACTGACTCCTCAATACGAGCCAGAAGTTGGCCGTTATCTGTTGGGCTTGCAGGTGGGTACAGAGCGTAAAACCTATGCGCTTGGAGAGGCTATTGGGTTAGGCGCGGAGCGCGTCATCTTCATGACTCAAACGACCTTCAATTTTCTTGGTCAGATGCTTAGTGGTCAGGGATCAACAGACGATCTAGGTGGTCCAATCCGGATTGGCATGTTTATTGGTGACGCTGTACGTAGCGGCGTGGGAGAATTGTTCTTCCTAATTGCCGTAATCAGTTTGCAGTTGGGAATCTTCAATTTACTACCGATTCCTGCGTTGGATGGGGGCCATATCTTCTTTCTGCTTGTCGAGAAAATCAAGGGAGGACCCCTGAGTGCAGCGACCCGAGAACGAACACAGATGTTGGGATTTTCGGTATTGTTGTTGTTGATGGTTTTCGTGACGTACCACGACATTTTGTCGATCGCCACATAATTCCATGGAGGTCATTTTCCGGCATGCATGCCAGCACGTGACGAACTTTGCTTGGTACATATCCTGCTGACTAGCTCTATGGGTGCTACCTGGAACACCCACTAATACAATGAGGAGTCCGTATGAGTAGTTTGGGATTGAGTAGTGATACCTCTGGGGTATTGCACACTACCAAATTCATAGAAGACGTGCCGATGATCATGTCCGTGGAAATCGGACGCAACGACATGCTCATCAGAGATATCCTGGCTCTGAAAAAGGGTTCAGTGATCGAATTTATGAAGGTTGTTGGTGAACCTATGGATGTGGTTGTCAACGAGAGACTAATGGCGCGTGGTGAAGTCGTGGTTGTGAACGAACGCTACGGAATTCGCATCTCCGAGGTAACGCGTCCCGATGAAAAAATTGGCGACAAACGCGAGTAAGCCCCGTCTTGTCTGACCGTCCTTTGCTGCAGATGCAGCATCTCTCTCATTCCTTTCCGGAAAAACGCGGTCTGCTTCAGCAGACCGCCAGTTCCTCCCCAGTACTACAAGATATCAATTTAGTAATTCAGCCTCAGGAAATCGTTGGTCTTGTTGGTGAATCAGGCTGTGGAAAATCGACATTAGCGCGCTTGTTGTTGCGGATCTACGAGCCAACCAGTGGGCAGATACAGTTTGCTGGCGAAGATATTCACAAATTCAAGGCCCGTGAGTACTACGGTCGTGTACAGATGATTTTTCAGGATCCATTCTCCTCACTGAATCCGAAGCTGAAAATCGGTTTTCTTCTTCGAGAAATGTGGAACCTACATCAACCAGAATCTGCGACGACTGCGAAACTCAACAAGCTGCTTGATGAAGTTGGGTTACCAGCCAATGCACTGGATAAGTATGCGCATGAATTCAGTGGGGGACAGCGACAAAGAATCGCCATTGCTAGAGCGCTTGCTGCTAGTCCAGAAATGTTGGTTGCTGATGAACCCGTCTCTGCGCTTGATGTCTCCATTCAGGCTCAAATTCTGAAGCTCCTTCAGCAACTTCGCAAAGAACGGAACCTCACACTGCTTTTCATTTCTCATGATCTAGCTGTGGTTGACCAACTCTGTGATCGCATTCTGGTGCTGTATCGTGGAAGATTGATGGAAGAATTGCCAAAACAACAGTTAGATCAAGCACGACACCCCTACACAAGATTATTGCTGGACAGCCTACCATCTTACACAAAAAGAGAGACAGGGTTGCCAATTGCGCCTGTCGAAGCAGAAGACGCGCCTATTCCGGGCTGTCCATTCGTCCATCGTTGTTCAGAATCGCAGGGTATCTGTTCCCAAAGGATGCCCCAATGGAGTAGCCTTAGCCAAGGGCATCGGGTCGCCTGCCATGCAGTGAAGTCGTCATGAAAGATCGAAAACCTCTTTCGTTGAACACTGCACAGATTCTAACTGTATTGTGCTTACTCTGTGGCAGCTTGATCAGTTGTTATTCTGCAGCTGTGGACTATGACCTGGGATGGACGACAAGAAGAGTGTCTGGGCAGGTCGAAGATGTAGTGTCTGGGAAACCAGTTGGAGGCGGTTTCATCATCGTCAAGGAGTTTTATGGCAGCTTTGCTGGAAACAAGACTAGCGAGTCAGGCAACTTCATTCCTCGCGCAAGATTGCTCCGTTCCCTGAAAGCAGACGGTAGCTTCGAGATAGATTTTGACTGGCGAGCCTCAAAATTTGAGCTGAACTTTGTTGAACAAGGGTACGAGGTTCACCGATTCCGCTTCCAACGGCAGCTTGGAGTGGGCAACCTTCATTATGTCTCCAAAATGATACCCTCCTCCAACTGGGCTGATGAGTTGGTGCTAGGCGTCACACCGCTGGTCCAGAATTTACTGTTGGAACCTGGTTATCGATTACCTGAACCCGATCAACTCTTCTTGGGGGAGTGGTTATCTAAGCAACGGCAGGAGAACTTCGGAACGGAGTGATCGAAAAACGGTCCTGGTAGATCTTGGCTGCAGCTCGATGTACGAGGGAATGACGCCAAGCCAGTTCCTCATGATCCTTGCTGTAGCCCCCTCCGATCACACACCCGACCGGCACTCCCACATTCAGGCAACACTCCAGCACATACTGATCGCGAGCTTGGAGTCCCTCCCATGTCAGATTCAACTTCCCTAAGGGATCATCCTTGAAGGGATCTACTCCCGCATTATAAATCACTAAATCAGGCTCAGTACGCTCCAATAATTCGGGCAGGTTTGCTCTTAGAATACGCAGGTAGCTGTCATCATCCAAGTTCTCAGGAAGAGGTACATCCAGATCACTATGTTGTTTGCGGAATGGGAAATTGGACTGGCAATGCATCGAGAAAGTAAATACTGCCACTTCATCCTGATGAATGAAGGCGGTTCCATCTCCTTGGTGGACATCAAGGTCGACGATCAGGATCTGTTCAACCAAGCCTTCTTGGAGTAGTTTCCGAGCGGCAACAGATGCATCGTTAAAGATGCAGAAGCCCGAACCAAAATCTGGAAACGCATGGTGTGTTCCACCCCCAAGATTGCAGGCTAAGCCATGTTGGAGAGCCAACCGTAAAGTCAAGATGGTTCCTCCTACAGCCGTGATGGTCCTACGGGCTAGCCCAGCTGTCCAAGGTAGTCCGATTCGCCTGGCAGCAGATTTATCCAGACGGTTTCCTAAAAATTGCTGAATGTAATCCAATGTGTGTGCTGCTTTCAACTGATCGACAGTCGCAACCTCAGGCTGATAAAATTCCACTGGACCAAAATTCTTTTTTTCAGAGAGGATCTTATATAAACGCCGAAACTTGGACATCGGAAAGCGATGTTCCTCATTCCATTCTGGGACATCGTAGGCTGGATGGTATACTAGGGGGAGCGCTGAGGACATTAAAAACTCGTTTGTAAAAATCGATAAAACCTTCAACTAATTGAATAAAGAAAATTCAGAGAAAATCCACTCACTTCAATGGTTCGTCAAAATATTATTGAAAAACAGAAAATTATAAATTAGGCAGAAATATTATGATTATATCTCTAAAAGAATCGGAACAGCTTTTGATGCCAG
>JAQWOT010000298.1 GCA_029245725.1 SAR324 cluster bacterium
ATCAAAATGTTAGGTAGCGAGGAGGTTTTCGTCAGACATGCCAAAATTGAATTCAATTCCTGATTTATCATCATCTTTGTTTTCAAGGCAAATAGACGCACTTTTTCCAAAGTAACCAGGAATGTTAGTATTCAATACAGAGATCTGAATCTTAAAGCGTTGATGTCCATCATCAATCCAGTCTGGGCTACCTAATATTTTGATATCTTGGTATGTGATAGCATTAGACTCATTAAAAGTAATATCTTGAAAATTAATGGAATTATTCCCCTCGTCAATCAGGTAGCCCTCACTTTCATCCTCAGAAAATACTCTCAGTTTGACAGTGCCCTCGATTGGTTGTGATAGTGCAATCTTGATTGTGGCTACAGGTGAATCAGTTTCTTTCACAACACTTATTGGCAGTGAAATGTTGAAATCAGATGTGTCGCCAGATATTTCTCCAGTTGCTTTACAACTATTTGAAGTGGTTGTAGTGTTGTCGAACTCATAGGTATCAGAGGAAAGTGGTGAGGGCCGATAGTCGTCATCAAGGTTTACAAGGTGGATATCTTGTGGGAGCAGACTATCGTAGTTAGGATCAGTACTAGAGGCATCATAAAATTGAATTTGATAGGGTTGGTTTCCATTTAGTTTATCATCTAAGCCAATCACTTTGATCTCTTCACCTAAGCTCCAGTTAGTAGAGTCCAGAGTGATTCCAGTACGATTAGGATTGCCAATACTGGAATTATCAGACTTTAACTTTAGATATACTGGCGCTGTGGGCTGATTTCTCAGTTTTAAACGAAAGGCATAAACACCACCATCATCACTAGTAAATCTCTCTGCTTCTTCTTTGAAGTAGACAAACTCATAGCCTGCTGCTGCACTACTATTGTCACTTCTCAAGTTGATAAAAGTGGTCGCTGTGGTATTGAAATCTCCTCCTATAGCTTGCAAAGTTACTTCTGCACTTAGGTCTACCCCTGTCCTGAGCTTAAAAAATTGCTGATCATTCCAATTATTGCTATTGAAGTTAATTGATGAAGTTTCAAAGACATCTTTGATGGTTTGCAAAGTATCATTTGCTAATTGGACAGTTACCGTGGAGCTTGGTTTGGCACGTAATTGAACAGGAAGGACGTATTTCCCTTGGCTAGCCATGTACTGGACTGAACCTAACAAGATTCCAGCGTAATCATTATCTGTGTTAGTTAGATCGAATTTAGGACTAAGATTTAGTTCTTTATAGTTTGTATCGTCACTAGATGACTCGATAGCCAGAGTTATTTGTTGAGATCCATCAATATCTGAATCATCTTTACCTTTAATGCATAAAAGTTGGGACTGGTTCCAGTCGCTAGAGTTGAAAGACAAAGGTGACTGCTGACAATTTCCAATGATTTGTTTTTCGTTTGTACAATTTGTTTTATCATTGATTAAGATTGCTTCCTCAGAGTTAGAAGTAAAACTAGGACTTACTGTTACAAGATTCGCAGGTTTTGTATTCAAACGAACAGCCAAGTAATCACAATTTCCTGATTCAGAGAGTCCGAGGTTGCCTAGAGCCATTGTTAGCCCTGGGGTGTTTTGATCCTGATTTGTAAAAGGTGGATCTGTCTTAAGAATATTTGAGTTTATGCTCTCGTAAATTAGATCACCACTAAAAGTGTAGGTAAGGTAGTATAACTGGTCAGT
>JAQWOT010000299.1 GCA_029245725.1 SAR324 cluster bacterium
AGATGAAAAGCAGGATCGTCCGTATTGGGATGAATTTTTAATCCAGCCTGAGCCATTTGACGAATTGGGTGTTCTTGAGCCCATGAATCGGTGCTCAAGATTCGGAGATAGTAGCTGTTTGTCGGGACCACCGTGATCAAAATTCCTTGATCAATGCAACGTGAGACAAGGGCGGGATTGTCGAGGACAGTGTAGGCATGATCGAGCCGATCAACTCCCAGAACATTCATTGCGGTTTCCACGTTCTTCCAGGATGTGCCAAATTCTCCGGCATGAGCGGTTGTCTTCAAGCCTGCTTTTTTTGCCAATGCGTAGGCATCAGAAAATTTTTCAGGCGGATTGTTGATTTCGTTGTAATCCATTCCGATGCCCACAACGGCAGGGTGACGGTGAGCGCACATCAACTCTACCATTTCGAGACCTGCGGATGCAGAGGCCTCACGATCGATACTGGAGATGAGTAAGCTGGTGATCCCGAAATCCGTTTCAGCCTCGTTCATGCCCAAAAGAATGGCGTTCTGCAATTCGCTGTAAGAGCGATCAGTCGCTGCTAGTATGCCTGTCGGGTTCCAGAAAAACTCTGCATGTCGAACCTGTTGACGGGAGGCGTCTTCCAGGTATTCATAGGTGATTCGACGTAGGTCATCAGGGTCTTGGAGAAGGTGATTTTCCAACTCACGGAAAATGTGTAGGACTCCAACCGGCTTCTCACCACGGACGTAAAAAGCATCAATTTCAGCATCTGTGGTGCGGGCGCCATTCTTACGAGCCAGTTCCTTCATGGTCTCCTTGCGGATGGTACCAAGGAGATGACAATGCAACTCGATCTTGGGGATTCGCTGCAAAAATTCATTGAAAGTCGAGTTTGCTTCGCTCATTGGTTTTGTCTCTGTTTCAGGGCTTTCATACAGATTTGCAGCGCAATCTTGGGGTCAATTCCGGTTCCAATCGAAGCATTCGGAGGCTGCACAAAGTTGAACTCTGTCTTACCGTATCGAGAATCGTTCTCAGTGTGTACGGATAGGTTGACTCGCTCAAACTTGATTAGAGACTGCTGGACAACTGCCACCGCAGCAATCGGATCGTAGATTGCCATCCGCTCTCGTTCTCGGGAAAGGGCGATATCGAGGTAGCCTCCCAGTAAGTCTGCCAAAAGACCGTCCTCCAAAACTGGCACATCAACTGGACCAAATGTGACTTGGCGGCAGATCTCCAGATCAACCACCCGCAGTGGTGCACCATGCTGAAGGACAGTGGCGAGGGCGTCTGCATCAGCAAAGGCATTGTATTCGGCGTGCTTGGTGTGGTTGCCTCTGGCCCGACTGCCACCCATCCAAGTTAGAGTCCTTAACCTCTGCAGCTTGTCCGGAAAGCTTTGGTAGGCGAGAGCGAGGTTCGTGAGTGGGCCAATGGCAAGCAAATCTTTAGTGCCTTCGGAATCCAGCCAGTTTGCCAAAGCTGGTAGCGCTTCCTGGACGGATGGTGCTGGAACCAAGGGCAAGAATTGTCCTCGGCTGCGCATACCCTTTGGTCCTAGAATTCTTTCTGCAGTCTCTAAGGGACGGGACAACGGACCATCTGCACCACTGAAGATTGGCCAGGAGAAGCCAAAATGGTGGATCGCACCGAAAGCGTTGGCACAGACTTGCTCCAGTTGGGAATTGCCTGCCACGAGGGACACGCCATCAATGGCAACGCCCTCCGCTCCAAGGACAAGCAAGGCCCATAAGTCGTCAAATCCAAAGTCGGTATCGACCCAAAGTCCCATCAGTGAGATCCCTTGATTTGGTGTCCATACTGCTCGGGTAGGTCAAAAGCTAGGGTGGCTCCTATTGGATAAGGGGTATTTCCGGCTGGAGTGGAAGCTGTGATCCGACCTAGGGGGGAGGTGATGACGTATTCCCACATCTCACCTGCGAAAGATACCCCAGCAACCGTCCCATGGAAGGGGCCACTTCCTAAGCTGACACCACTAGGACGCCAGGCTAAAGATCCAGATGGAGCGTTGTATCCACTGATCTTGCTGCCGTCCCTGCCAATCAAGTCTCCCTCACGAACTTCGAAAATGTTCTCAAAGCCCATGAAATCGGCAGCAAAGACAGTACTGGGATGGTTGTAGAGTTCAGTTGGAGTGCCCATCTGTTCGATCAAACCGTCCTTCATCAGGACGACTCGGTCAGCTAGCGCAAGAGCCTCCCCTTGGTCATGAGTGACAAAGACCATGGTGATGCCGCTGTTGCGTTGCAGGCGCTGCAATTCAGACCGCATGTCCAACCGCAAACGAGCATCCAGATTCGAAAGTGGCTCATCAAGCAACATGACCTTGGGTTCCAGAACAAGAGATCTAGCTAAGGAAAGCCTTTGTTGCTGGCCACCGGAGAGCTCGCTCGGTTTACGATTGGCAAATTCGCCAAGTTCGACGGTATCGAGACTTTGTTCCACTCGTTTCTTGATCTCACCATTTGAAACTTTTCTGAGTCGCAGGCCAAAGGCTACATTTTCAAAGGCAGAAAGATGCGGAAACAACGCGTAGGACTGAAACACCAACCCAACGCCACGTTTATTGGCTGGGACTTTGGTGACGTCAGTCCCATCAATCTCGATTGACCCCGAGCGAGGAGACAATAGACCTGCGATGGCTCTCATCGTGGTGGTTTTGCCACATCCTGAGGGTCCAAGAAGAGTGATCAGCTCTCCTTTGCGGATGTTCAGGCTGAGTTTGGACACAGCGACCGTGTTCCCATAAGCAAGCGTCAGATTTTTCAGGCAAATAAAGGACTCAGACATAGCGAGAAAAGCCCAAGAATTTTTCAGCGAGGAAAATGATCCCCACGGACATGATTGCGAGCAACGCAGAGAGGGCTGCGACTGAAGGGTCGTAAGTAATTTCCATATAGGCCAGCATATCAATTGGCAGTGTGCGTACCCCTGGGCCGGAAAGAAACAATGAAACAGGTACCTGATTAAAGCTGGTGACGAATCCCAAAATGAAAGCCGCTAGGACTCCTCCGCGAATATTGGGCAGCACTACTTTAACGAAAGCTCCCAATC
>JAQWOT010000300.1 GCA_029245725.1 SAR324 cluster bacterium
AAGCCAAAAAATAAGGAGAACTTTTCAGAAAAGCTAAAGATTCTGTTCAAAAAGTCGATAATAACTTCAGAACATAATTTTCAGCATTCACAGGAGAAATTAATGAAGTTAAAAAATTTAATTTTAGTTACCACAACAATGGTTTTTTTATCATCCGGGTGCAGCACCATTCAAGAAATTGTCGGAGACGGAAATACTTTGCTAGCTGGCCCTTGCGCAGATCTGACTATTGATGAGGCGTTCTTTCTGCATGAGGAAGCAAAGAGTGGTTTTGCCAAGTATCTGAATACACGTGAAGATCATCTCCTTTTCGATGCTTTTTACACAGCAAGTGATTCAAGATCTGTTGCACAGTCGGTTAGCCAATGCTGGGATCGTAGAGTTTCTCACTACAACGCCATGAAGAATCTTGAGGAATTGAATAACGATCTTGCAAGAATTCTAATCAGAAATATGCCAGACGAAGATCCGGGCAAGATGGTCTCAGTGTACCGTAATAAATACACTCGCCTGATGCACCGCTAACTGGAAAAAATGCCTAGCGCCTCACCATCGATTTTCTCCGAATTCAGGACCCATTTTCAGCAAAGTATAGCTGGCATAGGCCGGGCTACTTTGCTGCTTCTGGAAGCCTTATCAGCCCTTTTCTCACCTCCCTTTCGCTTCAAACTTTTCCTCAAACAGATGGAATTCATTGGCAACAAGTCGCTCTGGATTACCATTCTTACCGGCACATTCACTGGAATGGTACTTACCATTCAGTCGTACTTTGCTTTAAAAACCTTCGGTTCTGAAAGCATTGTGGGGGGAATGGTCGCTGTTAGTATGACCAGAGAACTTGGTCCAGTTCTAACTGCCTTAATGGTCAATGCGAGAGCTGGCTCAGCAATTGCGGCTGAACTCGGTACCATGCGGGTCACAGAGCAGATTGATGCGTTGCAATCTCTAGCAGTCAATCCAGTCCAGTATCTTGTAACTCCCAGAATACTAGCAGGTTTGGTGATGCTGCCAAGTCTGACGATGGTAGCCAATTTTACTGGCATACTAGGCTCATATCTTGTTGGAGTCTTGTTACTCGGAGTAGATTCTGGAATTTTTCTCTCCAAAATCGAATCATTTGTAGAATTGCGAGATATTTGGGGTAGCGTCATTAAGGCAGCTATCTTTGGAGTAGTTCTCACTCATGTAGGTTGCTACAAGGGTTACTTCACCGAAAACGGGGCTGAAGGAGTTGGTCGAGCCACGACTGAAGCTGTGAGCTTCTCAGCAGTGTTTATTCTTTTCTCAGACTATATCTTCACCTCCTTTTGGCAGCGTTGATCCAACTTCATTGACGTCCCTATCCTCCGATCTGATGCTTTAAAAGCCTAAATCACATCATTTGGAACTTCTCAAAACATTCTGATCTGGACGGTTGATTTCAATTCTATATATTCAAATCATTTGAATCATGAATTCAAATCTCCCAGTTAAGTATGTAATGCCAGATCTCCTCCAAGTTTCGATGCCCCAGATCTGGGCAGAGAATCTTCGTTCCGAATTGAAAAAGCGGCTAGAAAATCGACACACTTCTATCGAATTGCTTACGCATGGCCCAGACCGGGCACCTGCTCAAAACGCTGCTGTTATCTGGCTATGGTATGAGGAGGATTTTGGCGCGGAAAAGTGACCTCAGAGTGGTATGAAAATCTATTCCCAATCCCGGGTCATGAGACTTCCCAAGAAAATGGAGCCTGAAGCTGAACTTTGGTTGCAACGTTTGAAACAACTCGAAAAGGATATCCAAACCCAACGGGGTGATCTGGAGTTTCAGAAATTTTGCTATCAATGCGTAAATTA
>JAQWOT010000301.1 GCA_029245725.1 SAR324 cluster bacterium
ACCTAGGAGTCAGTCCAGATTATTCCCTCAGTACTGTGCTGCCAGCTACCCCTGATGATGACACCCTGCTTCAAGCAGCGATTGAATTTCTGGAGACAGGCAGTGTCAGCCAAGCCACAACCAGCCGTCGTGCCACAAAATCCCCGCTCTTGCTTTCTGTTCCTCCCTACACACACCCCTGGGATGGCGGCAGTCGCGAGGGCTTGCAATAGCTTATTGCTTCTAGACTTTAGGAGACGGTGAAGCCCTCACGAGCCAATCAATTGAATCTACAATTTGAGTAAGTTTTGAAATGTTGACTTTGTGCTTTCATTGAAGCATGGTCCGTTCGACCGCTTTGGAAGGATAGTGATTTTCAAGGAAGTTGGATCCCTTGGCACCTACCGGTGCAGGTTTTTCTATTCTTTTCCCAAATCTCAAGATTTGTGTAGTCCAAAATTCACTTCAAGAGGAACTGATGAAGAAACTACTGAAGATCTTTGCTGCTCTCTCTGTAAGTTCGGCTATTTTGGTTGGACAGGTGCTTGCCCAGTCTGAAACAGTGTTAAAGTACATGGCCTGGTCAGATTCCGAACTGGAATTAGAACAGCCGATGATCGCCGCCTTTGAAGCAGCCAATCCTGGAGTTAAGGTAGAATCTAGCGCCATGCCTCCCAAGGATTATTGGCCTCGACTCTCAGCGTTGGCAGCAGCCAGTGACCTGCCTGATGTATTCTGGATGTCCTCCGGATTTATTCAGTCCTGGCAAGCAGATGGTCAGATCGACAACATTGCCGACAAAGTTTCAGGAATCAAGGAAGCAGAGTGGTATGGTGGAGCTATTTCAGTGGCTCGACTTGCTGGTGGGGTTTACTCCTTTCCGAAGAACTGGGTTGCACCAGTACTTTACTACAACACTAAGATGTTCGATGCGGCTGGTCTTGAATATCCAAACTCCAATTGGAGGTATGATGATTTCCTGAAGGCAGCCAAAGCACTTACGTTGGACACCAACAACGATGGCACTCCAGATCAATATGGTTACTGGGTTTATGGGAGATACGCACACATTGAACCCTGGGTATTTCGCAATGGTGGCCGTCTGCTCAATGCGGATCGAACGAAGTTAGAACCTAATGCAGCTGCCTTGGAAGCTCTTCAATTTGTGACTGATCTGGCAAATGTGCACGAGGTCGCTCCAAAGCCAGAAATGATGGATGGGATTCGACAACAAGATGTTTTCCCAATGGGAATGGCAGCCATGTGGGTAGATGGTTCTTGGAACATTGATGGTGTACGAAAAACTGCTGGACCAGATTTCTCATTCGGAATTTCACAAATCCCGATGGGGCCCTCTGCCAGTAAAGGAAATGCTGTTGGTTACGCCTGGTCTGACATGATGTCTGTTGCACCTACCAGCAAACAGCGTGACTTGTCTTGGAAGTTCATTGAGCACATGACCGGACCAGGTAACAAAGTTGAGAATTTTGGTGGAGGAAAAGTGCCTGCCTATCGTCCAATCGCTGAAAGTGAAGCTTGGTTGGAGAGAGATCAATATCCCAAGAACAAGGAAGTCATTCTGGAGATCGGCCTCGGACAGACCACAACTTCCTTTACGCCAAACTGGAGCAAGTGGCGTGGCTACGCAGCCTCGGCTGGTGGTGGGATGAACGGTGAGTTGGATGAGGTATTGAATGGCCGCAAGAGCCTGCAGGACGCCGTCGATGCCTTTGTCGAATATGGTAACTCTGTACTTGCTGGAAACTGAGCTGACTTTTCACTTTGGCAGGAGTGTCCTCAAGGATCTCCTGCTCTTCCTTTGATACCCTCGAATGAATGCGGTTCAACGTCATCACCTGCGCATTGCCTGGTGGATGATCTTGCCCTGTACAATCGGATTAGTTTGCTTCCGGTTGTTTCCGATTCTCGCTTCCTTCCTGATCAGCTTCACAGACTGGAACATCATTGGTGTTCCTGAATTCGTTGGTCTAAATAACTACATTCAGGCTTTGACCTCGCCATTGGGAGTCAAGGTGCTGCTGAATACTCTCCAGTATGCCTTGGTCTATGTTCCCCTGGCAACGATTCTGGGATTTGCTCTAGCCTTATTGGTAGATACAGGCATCAAGGGTGTGGTCTTTTTCCGGACTCTCTATTTTCTGCCCTTCATTACTGCCACAGTGGCCGTAGCGATCAGTTGGAAATGGATGTTTGCCACCCGTTTCGGCATTCTCAACGCCTTCCTTTCCTGGCTGCATCTCTCTGATCCCATAGCCTGGCTCAGTAATCCAAATGTTGCTCTAATCTCTGTTGCAGTAGTGATGGTCTGGAAGGACACAGGATTCTATATGGTCTTGTTTCTAGCAGGTCTCCAGACAATTGATCGAACCCTGATTGAAGCTGCAAAGTTGGATGGAGCGAACCGCTTTGCCATCGTCCGGGACATCATTTTGCCCCAGTTGGCTCCAATGACGTTCTTCGTTGTGTTGATTGCCATGATCAACTCGGCAAAAACCTTCGAAGCAACTATCTCTCTGACCAATGGAGGCCCTAACAACGCCTCCACGACACTTGGATATGCCATTTACCAGAACGCCTTTGTCCACTTCGACATGGGGCTGGCGTCTGCCCAGAGCTGGGTGTTGTGTTTGATTGTCGGTGGGATTTCCTTGTTGCACTATCGTTTACAACAACGAAAAGTATGAATTCCCGTTCTGTCTCAGTGCTGTTGATCTATCTGGGATTGCTCGCTTATGCGGTTGTCACCCTCTTTCCACTGTTGTGGATGGTAATCACTGCAATGAAGTCAGGAAGAGAATTGTTCCGACTGCCCCCAAGTCTTGTGCCTGACCTTTTGATGGCTGGAACACCTTTCGTGAATTTTGCGGCGGTGTTTGACAAAGCAGGTTTTTTGGGAGCGGTACTGAACTCGATGCTGGTGGCAACTCTGGCAGCATTTGGACAGTTAATCACCTGTTCAATGGCGGGATTTGTCTTTGCAAATCTACGTAACCGAGTTTTCACAGCGATTTATGTACTCTTGCTAAGCACCATGTTCTTTCCGACTGAAGTAACCCTGATACCAGAGTTCTTACTTTTTCGGCAACTCGGATGGCTGGACACCTTACTGCCGTTGATCGTACCCTCCTTTTTCGTCGGAGCCTTCGGCACCCTGATGATGACGGAATTCTTCAAGAGCATCCCTTTTGAAATCGAAGAAGCTGCCATTCTGGACGGAGCAAGCTCTTTTGGCATCTTCAAGGATATCTACGTGCCTTTTGGTGCCCCTGCCCTGGCAAGCCTCTTTCTGGTCGCCTTTATTGCCAACTGGGATGAGGTCTTGCGGCCGGTAATCTTCAACAGTTCTCCAGAGGTGAGAACCCTTCCTCAGTTTCTTTTAGATTTTGTGGGGCAGTATGAATCACAGTGGACGGTCTTGCTGGCTGGATCATTTTTGGCAACCTTACCGTTGATCATGATCTACATTGGTTGCCAGAAATGGGTGGTTGCTGGCTTCGCGAGATCCAGCCTAAAGTAAATCTCAATCAAACAATGGGCTTACAAACTCTACCCAATAGGGTTGGTGATCTGATGCCACGGCCTCACTATCAATCCATGCCCCTACAACTTTCTGAGATAGTTTGGCAGTCACAAAAACATAATCAATGCGCAGCCCAGCTCCTGTGTTGAAGTCTCGAATCAAGGACACACCATCTTCTTCTTTATTCCCGGCCAGAACCCAGGTATCTGCCAAGCCATCAATTGTCAGTAGCCTGGAACTTGGATCATGGGGATGAGGTGTTCCCACAAGCGCCTCATACTCGGGGCTTCCAGGCTTTAAATTAAAGTCACCAAAAAAGAGAGCATCGAACGGCACCTCGTGTTCATCAATCCCCTCCGACCAGTCTTGTCCTGCCGAACCAGAAATCACGGAACCTTCGAAGGGTGCTTCCAGGGAATGCTGCTTCAGTTGTTCGATTTGTTTTAAACGCAGCACGGGAGAGAGGTGATGAAGATGCGTACAATAGGCGCGAAGTGGACCATCGGGTGTGATGATCACAGTTTCCAACAATCCCAGTTGTACAGAGAGGTGATTGGCTCCTCCCATTCTCGGGGTGTAGAGCAAATTTCTGGATTGGACGATTGGCCAGCGAGAAACAATCATATTGCCAAACTGACGCCGCTCATTCCCCCTTGGATGATGTCGTGACAGCGCATCCACTGTTGGCCCATATACCCAGAAATAATCTGAGAAACCATCCCCCAGGACTTGTGGCTGGTCGATAAAACCTGTCCGTGCCGCTGCTTTATCGACTTCTTGAAATCCAATAATATCGGCTTCCTGAACTGCCTCGACGACTCGCTGGGGATCAATCTCGCCATCGCGCCCCTTGCAGTACTGAATATTGTATGAAACAACTCTCATGCTCTGCGCCCTTTCGTAAATTGTTATCACCTGCAAATCGGCAACTTGGAATCAGTTTTCACAATCTCTATTGACTGGTAACGTTCTTCATTTTTGAGAAGCTTCGTTTTCACAATCGAGATTAAACTGATTTCAGCAAAGGATTAGATTAGTGCTCCCAATCGGACACACTGATGAGTAATTGTTCAAACTATCCAATCACTTCATAAGGAGCTTCTTCAGGAGAAAATGATAGTGGGACAAATCAGGCGGATTAGCTGATGGGCTCTTCGCTTGATCATCATATCGTCGCAAACGAACAGCTTCTTCCGAAAAAGGTCTTGCAGAGAACTCCTCTAACTCTTCAGGATTCATTGGTCCACCCTGTAACTGAAGACTGAGAACCGAGGCAGGAGAGAGCTGGTCAAAGTAGCCGCGTTCGGTAGCACAGAGATAGCGCTTGGCGGCTACATGCCAGCGAATCGGTTCCGTGACGCTAGTCGGAAACCATTTTTCTAGTGCGTTAGCACCCTCCGTTTCATGATTGGCATCAACTCCCTGCTCCACAATGTTTTCGCCAAGGCCATGGACTAGGTGTCCATAGTCATGCAGTAAGGCAGCAGCGATCATGGATTCATCTTCCCTAGCTTCTTGAGCCAACTGTGCTGCCTGCAGAGCGTGAGCTAGTTCTGTCACTCCTTCACCATAATGCAAATTTCCATATTGTTGATAGGGTTTCAGCAACTTCTGCAGCATTGACTTTCTCCAAAATTAAAAAGCTAAAACACTTCTAGCTTGGCAGTCTAAAGCCCAGCTTATCCAGCTTTGGTAAAACACCTCTATGAAAAAACCATTTGAATCTTAGTCCACTGCGGGTTGTACCTCGACAAAATCACAACCGATTCGACCCACCTGAGAGATCAAAGCCATTGCACCAGAGGGATAGTAGCCCTCGGCATCTTCCACTTCTAGAATCCTTTCCTGGTTGATCCACGCAGTGAGTTTGTTCCCAACAGCCTGCAGCGTGAGCTCATACTGATGACCCAATTTCCAACTCCGGCTACAGGAAGCCAGGATCGTGTCCTTGCCTTCATGACTTCTCATGAGACGAGCTCCATCTTGTGAGATCAGCAGTGCATAATAGCGTGTCATTCCTTGCACACGAATTCCAAGACCTCCAGCTTCACACATATGAGGAATCATTCGAGCGGTCACTCTATAATTTTTCCATTCCCGGGTGCCCTGCATCAGTAGTCCACGGCCAACGTTCTGAATCAGACGATACGGCTCTGGACAGTAGTCTATTTGTGTTAAGCGTTCGTTGCCATCCAAACCATCCACCCAAGCTGATTTCCACATGAGGGGTCCTTTGTCACGATTCAGCCTTGACACCACGCGTTCAGTGGGTCGATTCAGTTGAATTTTCGGTTCACCTGTCCAGTCCAGAAAATCAAGATAGACCGTGCCAGTTTCACCATATTCACCTTCCAATTGAATGCCAACGAAGGCGATCGGATAGCAACGAGTGTCAGGTACTTTCCATTCGAACACATGAAGCCTACCGGCTGGAAACTCAACTATTTCACTTGAAACCAGGGTGAATTCATCAAGTTCATTATAGTGTTTGATGTACAGAGAACCCTTCACGGGAGTCAGATTGTTCTCGTCGGCAACGATACGAGCCTGAATCGTTTGTCCACTGTAGAGGGTGGGACTAGCCAGCAGAGAGTAGCCCCTCTTGGTGAAATAAGTGGAGATCTCTGCAGAAGGCGAAAAGGTTGGCGTCTCGACGCGAGCAGTACGTCCTCTTGCCAGCGCTTTGAAGCGAATCTCCAGGGAGCGAGACCCACTAACGCTATGGCCCTCTAAGTTGGCAACGGTAGCAGCGCCAGTTGAAACGATCGATTCTTCACAGGCAAAACCCTGAACCGAACCAGGCAATTCAAAATGGAAACGGGCTCCATCCTTGGGATAGGTTGGTGAAAGACCATGAAGTTGCCTTCCCGCATTCGCAAGATAGACCGCTTCTGCTGCTGCATCGCTGATTGAACGACCACCATCCGCCGTAGGCAAATACAGTTTGTCAGCAACTGGACTTCGCCAATCTGGTCCCCGGTTGATACCCTCCAAGCCATTCTTGATTCCCATGAGACACCCAAGATTTCCTGCGTTGCAGTCCGTGTCCCAACCCAGAGTGTTGACGATCATCATGGTTTTTTGAAAATCGTCATCTCCATAGAGAAACGAGAAGATGATCAAACCATGATTGGGGATCATGTGGCAGTTGCCCCCATAAGTATCATAGCCATAGTGCTTAGACAGAAAATCAAACGCCTTCCGCCAATCAGGTTCTCGAGAATGCAGTTCCCGCAAATCTGCAATCATTCGCTGGATCAAACTATCTTTTGGGATTAATGACACTGCAACATCAATTAGAGCTTGTCGATCTTTCTCTACAAAGGCTTGAGACTCCAGCGCTGCGATCACCTGTGCACCGTAAATCGCCTCTCCATCGTGGCTCACACTACCGGCTCGTTTGGCAAAATCTGCAGCAAGCTCAGGATCACCAGGAGCAACCATCGCCCAACCATCAATAAAAATCTGGGCTCCAATCTGTTCTGCCACCACCTTGCTGTTGAGTTCCATCGAACCACTTTGAGGTGCTTCAATTCCTTGCTTAAGCCGCAGAAATGCAGTGTGTTCGGTGGAGTTGCCCATTCCTCCCCACCAGAGAATCGCCTTGCGGTCAATGATGTAATTCAGCCAGGTATGACCAATCTGAGCTGGGGTGATGTCCTTGGAGTAACCGTAATCTTCCAAAGCTCTGATGAAGGTAAAGGTTCCGGAGATATCATCATCTGTGACAATCAAGGGCACGTTTAACCTCTCATGAACATAGTAGTTGATATCTCCCAATTGACTGGAAATCTGGTCATACTCCCAACCCTCAAAGGGCCTTCCCAGGTAGACTCCAATGATTTTTCCTAGAACACCTGCGTAGACTCGCTCCAAGTATTGATGATCCAAGGCATAGGG
>JAQWOT010000302.1 GCA_029245725.1 SAR324 cluster bacterium
GAGCATTCGCACTGTGAGACGATGTTTCCGGAGCGGGCCCATGAACTGGAACATCAGATCGAGCACTTGTTGGAGCAAGCCAGTTGGCGAGAAGAGATCCCCGAGGAAGCAGACTGGCTCAATGCACTCAGTAATTTTCTCTGTGACATCAAAGAGAGCCAGATTCGTTCGGGATTGCATATTTTCGGGAAGGTACCGAGCGGACAGCAGCGGACTGAGTTCCTGCTGAGTCTGCTGCGTTTGGGGACACCACATTCTCGAGGATTGCTACATTGTCTAGGGGATCTACCGAAGGATATTGATCTGCTGACTCTGTCAGTTTTCCTACGGGATGAATTGAATGAACGGGCCAAACTTTGGGTCGAAGATGCTTGCTCCGCTACGGAAGAACCCACCGACTCCCACGAATTGCAGCAACTGCGAAAGCTGTTGCAGGAAGTCCTGCTGCCACGTCTCTTGGACTGCGAACGGGAAACTGAGCAGTTGCTACGTGGCTTGTCTGGAAAATTTATTCAGCCTGGACCTTCCGGTGCACCAACGCGTGGGAGGTACGATGTTCTACCCACAGGACGGAATTTCTACGCCGTCGATCCCCGTTCCATTCCAACTCAAACTGCCTGGAAATGTGGACAAGGACTCGCTGGTCGACTGCTTGATCGTTATCGCGAGGAACATGGGACTGATCTCAGGCACTTGGCGCTCGTGATCTGGGGGACCTCAAACATGCGGACCGGGGGGGACGACATCGCACAGGCGCTTTGGCTCTGGGGCTGTAGTCCTGTCTGGGAGCCGACCTCGGGACGATTGCTGGATTTCGAGATCCTGCCGCTAAGCGTGCTGGGACGTCCCCGCGTGGACGTGGTTCTTCGTGTTTCTGGACTCTTTCGGGATGCCTTTGGCGAGACAATGCGTCTGCTCGCCCAAGTACCCAAGCGTCTTGCAGAATTAGAAGAACCCGAGCAAGACAACCCGATCCGAGCTTCATGGCATTCGGAAAAGAAACGCTTACAAACTAAGGGAATCCCTGCTGAACAGGCTCAAGAGTTGGCCCATTTGCGGGTCTTCAGTGCTGGCCCTGGCTGTTATGGCACCGGACTGCTACCATTGTTGGATGCTGGCAACTGGCAGAGCAAGGCGGATCTCACTGAAGTCTTCCTCAAGTGGGGTGGACACGCTTACGGCACAGATGGACAGTCTTGGGAAGATCCTACTTTGTTTAAAGAGCGGCTGAGTGAAATTGAGGTCGTCCATCAGAACCAGGACAACCGGGAGCATGACATTCTCGACTCCGATGACTACTTCCAGTTTCAGGGTGGACTCCACGCTGCTGTTGAACAGATTCGTGGGAAAGCACCAGTGACTTATCATGGGGATTCCAGTAATCCTGAACAGTTACGAATCCGCAGTCTGAAAGAAGAATTCAATCGTGTCTTCCGGAGTCGTGTTCTGAATCCACGCTGGCTGGAAGCAATGCGACGGCATGGCTACAAAGGAGCCTTCGAGATGGCTGCCACTGTCGATTACTTCTTTGGTTACGATGCTACCTGCGATGTAGCCTCTGACAATCAATACGCTGATCTGGCTCAGCAACTGCTGTTGAATCCAACCCAACAGGAATTCTTCCGTCGTCACAACCCACAGGCGCTGCGAGATGCCACCCAACGACTGCTGGAAGCTCACGAACGTGATCTTTGGGAAAACCCTGCTCCAGACTTGTTGGAACAGCTCCGCCACCAACTTCTAGAGTTGCAAGGAGAACTTGAATGACTCCACGCTTTCCCTTTGTTGCCATCGTTGGGTTGGTACTGGCCAAACGCTCACTGATCTATCACACCCTTGACCCAAGACTGGGTGGGATTTTACTGCAAGGGCATCGTGGTTGTGCGAAAAGCACACTGGCCCGAGCGTTTACCGATCTGCTACAAACTAGCAGCAAGGGCACTGTTCCTTTTGTTGAGGTACCCTTGGGAACCACGGAGGATCGCCTGCTCGGAGCAGTCAATGCTGGCAATCTGGTTGAGCAAGGCCAGTGGCAACTTCAGCAGGGATTGATGGCGCAGGCCGATGGAGGAGTACTCTACATCGATGAAGTCAACTTGCTCCCAGACCATCTAACCGATTCCCTGCTGGATGCAGCTGTCAGCGGCAAGCAACAGGTCGAACGGGATGGATTATCAGCCAACCTGAAGACACGCTTCATCCTTGTGGGTTCGATGAACCCTGAAGAAGGCGAACTACGTCCTCAATTGCAGGACCGCTTTGCTCACAAGCTATTGATTCAGGATAACTTTGAGGTTCCAGAACGGATGGAGATTGTCCGACGCAGAATGGAGTTCGAAGATGATCCTGAGAAATTTGCTAAGACTTGGCAGACTGAGACGCAGCAGATTTTGCAAAAGTTAGCTGCTGCCAGGAATTTGCTCCCACTTGTGGTGATTCCAGAGGTACTCCGGATCCAAATTGCTAAAAAAGCAAAGGAACTGAAGCTCGAAGGACTACGCACTGAGTTGGCGGTATTGCGCACAGCCCGCTGTGCAGCCGCATGGCAGGAAAGTCAAACGCTGACGGAGGATCACGTACAAGAGGCTTGGGAACTGTGCCTTGGGCAATCTGTTTCTAAAACTGATCCACCAAGTCCACCCACCGAGCAGCAGTCCCCCAATCAACAAATTCCACCGCGACCGAAATGGCAGACCTCTCGGCAACCCCAAGGTACTCGGCCTGATCCAATTTCCCTGCGAACCGAGTTAGAGACCAAGAAGGAGGATATCGTCTGGCCAGCATCACAGTCGATGTTGGAGCCACCACCACCATTGAGAAATTCTGAACAACAAGGGAGAACACTGGACTGGCTGGCAACCTTGTGCAAGTCCTGGCGAGGTTTGAACACTTCCCCTGTTTGGCAACTGCAATATGCTCACACTCAGCGTCATCGCTTCTGGTGGCTGCTTGTTGATGCAAGTCGCTCGACTGGGAGTACAGACTTTCTTGCCCTTGTCAGGAATCAACTTATCCAATTGACTCAGCAGTATCGTGCAGACCGCTTTCACCTCATGGTGCTGCAATCGGGTGAGAGTCTCTGCTTGGGTCGAAAGATGAGTGCCATTGAGACAGAGAGGAGACTTTGGGAACTACAGGAAGCTGTTGGTGGAAGCGCCTTATTCAAATTGCTGCGCCAGTCCCAGGTTGCTCTTAGACGGAGTAGAGTTAGTCCCAAAGATCGGTTGATCTTCGCATCTGATGGCCTGTTTGAGGTCACTGGAAGTAGTGTAACTAAAGAACAATCAAAGTTACGTCATCATTGGCAACAGTTGCTCTGTTCAGGAATTGCCAGTCAATGGTGGCATCCAGCCAGTGTAGTTGGTCTGGAAAACTGGGTGGAAGAGTTATCCAAAGGGCTTCGCTTGAGGACCATACGGTTGGAGACGGGATGAGCAAGAAGGTTCAACAGCTTTCGACAGACAACGAAATGGGCTCCGATCATCAGCAGGATGTCGATCCTGACAAAATCATTGATCTCGGCACGCGCATTCCAGTGCTGCGGACTCCGATTGCCCCTGAACTGTTCACAGAGGCCGCCCGCAGTCTGCCTGAACCTTACGCCCAGACATTGAGGGAGGCCCTCGCTGAGCAGTGGAGGATCCCTGAGCAGCACGTAGTTTGTTGCACTAGCACAGCCGAGGCATACCTGGCCATCGCCGAGTACTTCCGACAGACTTCTGTGTTGTTGCCCCGACCTTGTTCCTCTGCTTACGAACGGGTAACCACCTTATGCCGATTACGTCAAATTTCTTTTGATCTGAGGCAGGAAGAGGATTTTCAATTCAATGAAAGCCAACTCAAAAATGAGTTAACTTCTGTAGCTTTGATAATGTTGGGCAATCCACACAACCCAACCGGTCAGTGTTTTTCCAGAAAAACTTTGTTGTCACTCATTGATGATAATCCACAAACCTGCTTCATGATTGATGAGTCAGATCTTGCTTTAGTAGATCTGGATTCAACGAACAGCTTGGTCCCCACGATTCGTTCTAATCTGATCGTGTTGAGAACATTGACAGAATCACACGG
>JAQWOT010000303.1 GCA_029245725.1 SAR324 cluster bacterium
ACATCATCCCCGCTGTCATGAAAGGCCCAAATCGGCAGGTTTCTCAAACGCTCTACAAACGGCAAATCTATGTGTGATCCTCCTCCGCAGATAGGCATAATCGCAGCGAACTTCTCTGGATATTCAAAGGCCACCTGCCAAGTCCCATACCCTCCCATACTCAGCCCTGTTAAGTAGACTCTATTCGGATCAATTGAGTAGTTCTCCAGAAGTTCTTCAACCAGGGAAATGATGAAACTGCTGCGCCAATGGAACTCAGCAGGACATTGTGGGCTTGCCAGAACAAAAGGGAATTGCTGACCTTCTCCAGCTAATTTAGGCGGGCCATGCTTTCGAACGAACTCAAGATTGTCTCCTCGCTCTCCGTAACCATGCAGAAAAATTACGAGAGGCCAATTTTGCTCTGAGGAATAGTTCTCTGGAAGATCCAGCAAGTACTGAATGTTGATTTCTTCAGTAAAAGCCCTTTGCAATTTCATGAATCTGACCTGTTTTTCTGAGAGATGTTAATCCAGACGTTGTTTCAGCTGAGTTTCTTTAGTTCCAAAGGAATCAATTTGATTTTAAACTTCGGTCAAAAATCTTTGAAAAAAACTGGATTGCTTAGCGTTCTGAGGATTCTCGGAGGATCTTCCAAGGATTGTTGAGATCGGTTGTAAATAGGACGCTCTTTGTACCAGTTCACCAGTTCGTTGATCAGTCGTGTACGGCTATTTTCAGCTTCGATTTCTGCACGTAGAAATTTACCAGGGACCGAAATTGTCATGCTATCCTGCCAATCATCTGAGGGAATTTTGTATTCCTGAACACAACCATCCTCTGTCACAAAACGCAGTTGATCACCTTTTGCACCTCTTACTTCAAAATTCACCTCGAGATCATTGGAGCCTAACTCAGCGCGTTTAATACGGCTTCCCATGAGTTGATCATTTACAGTGATGGCCAGATGGGGACCCGTTGGAGACTCTGTGACATACCCAAATCCATTTTTCAGAGCACCCACAACAGAACCAGCATCTAGATAGGGAGCCCAAATGACCGTTGTGGGCTTGCCTAGACCAAAGGGCCCTGGCGTTCTCAATCCTTCAGGCTGATGCAGATCGCTACCACCGATCAGAGAGATTTGACGACCTTCCGCGAGCAGTCGATCATAGGATTTCAAGACACCATCGTTATTGGTAAGCCAGTGTCCGTGGTAGACCTCCATACAATCCATTTCGGGATAGTCATAGTCCCAAACAAGAGGCTCCTTGTCATGGTTGACTGAAAAGATCGCATTTTGGCGTTTCACTTCCTCAAGAAACGTTAGCAAGTCTTCGCTTCCACCTATCCGAAAATCTATCCACTCAGAAAGACCAAAGATGTTGGCATGCCCCCGGTAGGTGGTCAGTTCCATACCAGGGATAAAGACTAGGTCTGCCGTACTCTGCTGGCTGAAATACTGCCACTGTGTTGTTGTGTTATGATCTGTAACAGCAAGAAAATCGAGCCCAACCGATCTAGCATTTTCTGCAAGTACCTCAGGGGCTCCCTTGGCATCGCTGTGATAAGTATGGCAGTGCAGATCCCCACGGAACCAGCCTGCGCCGTCTCTCCGCACTAGAACCGCTTCAGGAGCAATGAATAGCTGTCGAGCAGAATCATCTGCTTTCATTCCTAATTTGATGCTGGCTCCTTCAGCAGGGAGTACGTAAAGCCCCAGAAGTATCTTCCATCTGCCTTCTGGAATCTCACCCGCATAGTATCCAGGAGTTGCGCTGTCTCGGGCTATGAAGAAATGATCCCGTGCCCCACCACTCCACCCCCGAAAGCCTCTTCGAGTCGGAAAGTCTGTGGCGTTGCTATCCAAGATGCCAATATCAATCAGACAATCGTCAGACTTATCGTACCGGAAGCTGACATCAATCCGAGTGACCCCCTTGGGCACATGCACAGGAATCTCAAAGAACGGAGACCTTGCCTTGGTGCTACGATCAACGTGAACATCAAACTCAATTTGCTGACCTGTTGACAGAATAAAGTCTTCCAATGTTTTCTTCCTCAAGAGTTAAATCAAACTAGGCAAGGTTACAGAGCCGTTACTCAGTGATTCCTGTAACCTATCGCCAAGTACCAACCTGCTGACCAACAAATATGGGATTTGAGAGAGCATGGAGCTCACCTCTTCGATCTCTCAATTCGAG